>WJIJ01000087.1 GCA_014730345.1 Candidatus Zixiibacteriota bacterium
GCCCGGCATATCTCCTCATGCGCCGGGTTGCTTGTCATTCCTACCTGCCCGTGTTCCTGGCTGTGCAATTCCCCGCCCCGGAATCATTGCACATAACTCTTGCGTAAAAACTTTAGATGATTATAATATATGGATTTGGCTGAAATGTGAAACTTATGAAAGAATAAGGAGTTGATTTGTTAGGTATAGCTTACGCGATGGCTCAACCGGGAGGAGACGGCGGAGGCGCGAGCCCGTTAATGACATTGCTCCCGTTCGTTTTGATGTTCGTAATCATCTATCTGCTTTTAATCCGTCCCCAGCAGAAAAAACAGAAGGAACATCAGAAGATGATATCGGAGTTAAAGAAAGGGGACAAAGTTGTAACCAATGCCGGGATTTTCGGGACGATCGTGGGAATCGACGAGCGTGAGAACAAGGTTGTCCTGCGCATCGCCGAGGAAGTAAAAATCGAAATTCTGCGCAACTCTATTTCCGGCAGGGTGCAGAGTTAGAGTTTCGCGGCCGATACTTACTGATAAGGAAGCTGAATGGCAATGCTTGATTTGAAATACTACGGCGACCCTGTGCTTAGAAAGGTCTCGAAGCCCGTCGAAAATGTCGACGGGAGAATAGTAAAATTCGCTGAAGATTTAATCGAGACCATGGGCGCGAAAAACGGCATCGGCCTGGCCGCCAACCAGGTAGGCGAGGCTGTGCGCATCTTTGCCGTGGACCCGTCGCTGGCCAACCCGGGAGAAAAACCGTTCGTCCTGATCAATCCCCGGATAATCGCGACCGAGGGAGATGTGGGCTACGAGGAAGGATGCCTTTCATTCCCCGGGCTTTTTGAGAGGGTGCAGAGACCGGAGAAAGTTCTGGTGGAAGCTCTCGATATCGATGGCAACAGCATCCGTACGGAGCGCGACGGTTTGGTGGCGCGTATTATACTGCATGAGAACGACCACCTCGACGGCAAATTGTTTATCGATTATTTCAGTTTCCTGCGAAAACAGATGTACAACAACAAATTGAAGCGCTTGAAAGCCGGGGAGATAGAGGTTTTTCGTTGAGGATAATCTTTATGGGCAACCCGGGTTTCGCCGTACCGTCGCTGGAAAGACTGCATCAAGAGAAACACCAGATAGCGGCGGTGGTAACCAACCCGGACAAGCCATCCGGCAGGGGCCGGAAGCTTAATCCCCCGGCGGTAAAGTTAAAAGCGCGAGAGTTGGGGCTGGATGTGATCCAGCCGGCAAAAATTAAGGACAGGCAGTTTATAGATAGATTGTACGAATTGGAGCCTGAGCTTTTTGTGATTGTAGCATTCAGGATCCTGCCCAAAAAACTGCTGGAGATACCGCGAAAAGGGAGTATAAACCTCCATGCGTCATTGTTGCCCAGATACCGGGGCGCGGCCCCCATCAACTGGGCGATAATCAAGGGAGAAAAAGAGACGGGAATTAGCACCTTTTTCCTGAAACCGAAAGTAGACACCGGCGATATAATTCTCCAGGAAAAAGTTGAAATCCCTCCCGATATGGTGTATGGTCAGTTATACGAAGAACTTGCGGTAAAAGGCGCCGATGTTCTGGCGGAGAGCGTGAAGTTGATCGAACAGGATAAAATCAATCCTATACCCCAGGATGAGAGCATGGCATCTCACGCTCCCAAAATTACACCGGAATTGTGCGAGATAGACTTTAACCGGAATTGCCGGCAGGTCGCCGATCTGATCCGGGGTCTATCGCCCAAACCAGGCGCTACTACCAGTTTCAGGGACAGGAAAATCAAGTTGCTCAGGGCTGATTGTATTGAAGGAAATCCCGGGGGGGAAGCGGGCGAAATCAGAATCGATGAAAAAAGCAAAGATATGCTCGTTTCCTGCGCGGATGGTTGCCTGAGAATCCTAACGTTACAGCCCGCCGGCAAAAAACCGATGGACGCGCGCGGATTTTTCAATGGATACCATCCGGAGACCGGGGAGAAAATGGGCGGCAGGGCAGTGTAAGATTTTAAAAGGGGGCTTTTCCGCACTGCCGCCACACTTATTATTAATTATGCCGTACAGGCAGACTATCAAATTTTTATCCAGTGAGGTGTTCAGTGAACGGTGATGATTCTGGAAATGTAATTGTCATTAATGTAACCGAGTACGAATCCCGTATCGCCATCCTCGAAGATGGCAAACTTGTAGAGCTTCTGGTGGAAAGACCCGAGCACGAGCGTATCGTGGGCAATATCTACAAGGGCAAAGTGGCTTCGGTATTGCCGGGGCTTCAGGCGGCTTTCATCGATATCGGTATGGAGAAAAACGCGTTTCTGCATTATTCCGATGTGGGCGATTTCGAAGGAGAAGGCGATTTGTTAATCGACTGGGAGGCGGACGAAGGCGAGGACGATGATGACCCCGAAAGCAAACCATACCGTAAAAAGCGCCGGCACCACCGGCGCATAGGTGATCTTTTTAAGAAAGACCAGGAAGTATTAGTCCAGCTAATAAAGGAGCCTATCGGCGACAAAGGGCCTAAAATCACTACCGATGTTTCCATCCCGGGGCGTTATGTAGTGCTGGTTCCCGGTTCATCGGGTGTGGGCATCTCCCGCAAGGTTTCCAACTGGGGCGAGAAAAGAAGATTGAGAAAAATCGTCAGCAAACTCACCCCGGATGGATTCGGGGTAATAATCCGGACCGTCGGCGAGGGCAAAACCGAAAAGCAGTTCCGCGCCGATATAAACTTCCTCCTTAGAATCTGGGGCAAGATAGCAAAAAGGGTTGAGAAATTCCCAGCTCCATTGCTGTTGCACCGGGATATGGAGATGACCTCTTCACTCATACGCGATTTGCTTGGCCCGGCGATTGACCGGGTAGTTGTCGATTCCAAGAAGGAATACCGCAATATACGCCATTATCTCAAAATGGTGGCGCCAAATTTATTGAACAAAGTTGAGCTATACGATGACAAGGTGCCTATCTTCGATGTATTCGATATCGAACCGCAGATAGAGAAAATGTTATCACGGAAAGTATGGATTAAAAAGGGCGCGTATATCGTAATCGACCAGACCGAAGCGCTGGTAACCATCGACGTGAATACGGGTAAATTCGTGGGACGCAGGGACAGCGAAACCACGCTTCTGAACACCAACCTTGAGGCGGCAAGGGAAGTGGCCAGACAGATACGTCTTCGCGATATCGGCGGTATTATTATTGTAGATTTTATAGATATGGAAAGGCATGAGAATCGCCGGAAACTTTTCGATGAATTCCGCAAGGAATTGCGCAAGGACCGGAGCAAGACATATATAACCCAGGTTTCCGACCTGGGGCTTATAGAGATGACCCGGCAAAGGGTGCGCCCGTCGCTGATGCATACATTCTCGGTGCCCTGCCCTCACTGCGATGGTATCGGCAGGGTTCTTTCCAATGAGACCGTAGCGATTAAGATCGAGAGATGGTTCAAACGGGCCAAGGTCGCTTCCGAGTACCACGATTACCAGTTAGTGGTCTACCCTACCGTGGCGGAGCTTTTAATCGGAGAAAACGGGAGCAGGTTAAACCGCCTGGCCGGTAAACTAAATTTTCATATTGACCTGATACAGGACACGACAATTCACCCCGCGAATTTCAAAGTAATTTCCGAAAAAAATGGAGTTGATATTACAAATCGTTTTGCCCCGGCATAGTTTCGGGTAAATCCCTTGACAAATATTATAATTGATGTAATTATTAATAATCACATTGGAGATGCCCCATGAAGAGAATTCCGCTTTATATCATACTTATTGCACTTATAATGCTTTTGGGGTGCGGCGGCAGTAATCCACGCGATACGGTAAAAAGTTTCGTAACGCATGTAGTAGAAAATGATTCTACAGGAATAGATTCGCTGGTGGATTGGAACTCTATGATAACCGGGCGGTTGCAGGATATGTCGCCGGAGGATTCATCGGAGGCGATTGTTTATCACCGCGGTAATTTCATCGAAAGTTTGCTCGATTCCGGTTCAAGGCGGCGCAATTACCTTAACAGCCAGATAGTTATAGGTAAAGCCGAAGCGGACGACAGCGTAGCCAATGTGGAGGTCAGCTTTATTGACAGAACGACCGGAGTGCAAAATTATACCAAGATGCTGTTAAAACTACATGATGACCAATGGAAAATAACCTACTTCTACTAATATGATTTACTTAATGGGAATACTGGGATCCGGGATAGCCGCGGCCCTGCTTGTTATAATCACTCAACTTTTTATTTACGAAGAACTTACTTTCTTTCCGATATTGTTCGTCTACTGGGGAATACTGCTGGCGGCTATGGGATTGGGCAATGACGCCCTGCGTCTTAAAAGGGCGATTACCGTAATATTGATCCTTCAGGGTTTGATTTTAATACTCCTCGGAGGGCTAAGGTTTTTCCAGACCGATTACCATACTTATTACTTATACAGAGCTTTGGTAGGCTTCGGTGTACTGCTTCTGCTGATTATTGGATATCAAATCGGAGGTAAAAAATCATGATCACCAGGACCTTCTCTCAGCAGAAAACTATCCGCAATCCCCTTAAGCGTACCGATGTTTTCCGGTGCGCCCACGCGGCCCACAGAGATTTTGATTTCGCGGTATCGGCATACCATGTTCTAAAGGAGAAGCAATGCTTCCCGGATGGATGCATGGATTTCAAATGGCATTGCCGGTCATTGAAGCGCAACAAGAAATGCCATCGGGGCTACACCAATCCGGGCAAAAAATGCGACGGATGCAATGAGCTTATCGAGGATAAAATCCAAAGAACTCCGAAAATAATGGTATCTGCGAAGAATTATGTTGAGTTTACCGAACAACTTGTGGATTTTCAGAATTTCCTGGACTCGGTTAAAGGTAAAAAGGTGATTATAAACGGTTTACTCAGCTCGGTAAAACCTATGATTATCGGCAATGGGACCCCGGAGGGCAGAAAATTCACCGGCTTTTTGCTCACTCTCAAAGAGGGTTTTATTGGATTCGACAGGATCGAGGATACTATCTATGCTCGCGTAGGCTCTGAACAACAGCAGTTGAATAAATTCCGTCCAGGCGACAAGGTAGAATTTAAAGGTTACATTTTTATAGACCGCGGCCGTATGGTGTTAAAGAAAATCGGCGCGGTTACAGTCTTCGAGCGCGGTGAAGGTTATATCTGGGAGACGGCCAAAGCGAGGGTAGCGGCGCAATCCGGGATTTTCCTTGAAAACAAGCCCAGAAAATGCCGCCGCTGTCCCATGGGGCTCCTTGTTGATGGGGATAACAGCGGATGCTCAAACGGCAGAAGGATCTTTTGTATGCAGGGTATTGAAAACCCGGAAGAATGTGTCTTCGATATTTACGATAAATATCTAACTAACGGCGATTAACAAAGGGAGAACGGTTGTAGATGGACAAGTTTATAATCAAGGGGGGGAATATATTAGATGGAAAAATCACCATAAGCGGCTCCAAGAACTCCGCTTTGCCTATTCTCGCCGGAGCGCTTCTGGCAGAAGAGGGGGAGTGTGTAATTGATAATATTCCCGATATCAGGGATATTGATATAATGCTGGAAGTTATAAGGGAGTTGGGCGCGGAAATCGAGTATGATAAAAATGAGCACAGGGTCGCTATTAACGCTAAAAACATAAATAACTATAAAGCTCCGTATGATCTGGTCAGGAAGATGCGCGCTTCTTTCCTGGTTATGGGTCCTTTACTGGGGCGTTTCAGGCAAGCGGAGGTTTCCCTTCCCGGGGGGTGTGTTCTGGGGGCGCGCCCGGTAGACCTTCACATGAAAGGATTTCAGTCGCTCGGCGCCAAAACATTCGAGGGAGAAGGTTATATTAAGGCAAAAGCCGAAAACCTCACGGGTTCAACGGTTTACTTTGACCGCCCAAGCCACACCGGTACCGAGAATATAATACTGGCGGCGGCTCTTGCCGAGGGCAAAACCAGGATAATCAACGCCGCCTGCGACCCGGAAGTTGTTGACCTTGTGCGATTTCTAAACAAAATGGGCGCAAAAATAAGCGGAGCGGGGTCAACTTTAGTAGAGATTGAGGGAGTTAATAAATTAACCGGCGTTAATTATAAGGCCATGCCCGACAGGCTGGTAGCGGGAACATACGCCTGCGCCGCGGCGATAACCGGAGGAGAAGTATTACTTGAGACAGCCGATGAAGAATCCCTGCAAATGCCGCTTATGAAAATGAGGGCCATGGGAATCGATATTACAGGGGGCAATGGCGGAATTGTGGTAAAAGGGCCGGAAAGGCTGAAACCCGTTGATATTACTACATTTCCTTTCCCCGGATTTCCTACCGACCTTCAGGCATGCTTTATGTCAATGTGCACCATTGCCGATGGAGTAAGTAATATAGTGGAAACCGTTTTCGAAAACCGCCTTAGCCACGCCATGGAATTGATGAGATTGGGCGCCAATATTAAAGTCCTCGGAGATAGAGCCGTAATAAATGGTATGGAGCATCTTCAGGGAGCATCGGTGATGGCTTCCGATATTCGCGCCGGGGCGGCATTGGTCCTGGCAGGATTGTGCGCTGAGGGAACAACCGAATTGCTCCGAGTGTATCATATTGACAGGGGGTATGAAAAGATCGACGAGGTCCTTAAAAATGTCGGCGCTGATATAACTCGGGTATCCGATTGAGCTAAAGGAACCGACAGGGCTTTTTCGCGGTTTAACTACTGAAACGGGAGAACGGTTTTGAAAGTAGCCAAGATAATAATACTGACTCTGATTTTAGCGGCTCTGGCAACGGGAAGCATCTACGCCCAAGAGCAACAGTGGTTTGGAAAGAACAAAGTTCAGTACCGCACATTCAACTGGTATTATATTCAAACCCGCCATTACAATATATATTTTTACCAGGATGCCGACATATTAGCGGAATTCGCGGCCAGGGAGCTCGAGAAAGCCTATGATATTGTAAGCGAAGAGCTTAACTACGATATCAAAAAAACAATTCCTGTAATTATATATAAGTCTCATAATGAATTCCAGCAAACCAACGTAATATCGAGTTTAATCGAAGAGGGCGTTGGCGGTTTTACGGAAGTTTTTAAAAACCGTGTAGTTATACCGTTTAACGGTTCATACGAGGATTTCCGTCACGTTCTCCACCATGAGCTAACCCACGCGGTAACATTCGATATGCTTTACGGAAATGTTTTCAGCTCGCTGATATCCCGGCAGTACCTGTTCCGTATGCCGCTGTGGTTCGCCGAAGGTTACGCGGAGTATTCATCCCGTTACGGATGGGATACATTCGCCGATATGTACATGCGCGATGCTACAATACATGGATATTTGACTCCATTGCAGTACGCGGGCGGATTTTTGGTATACAAGGAAGGCCAGTCGGCGATGATGTACCTTGCGGAAAAATACGGCGAGGACAAAATTACCGAAATTCTCGCCAAGGGCAAAATACATCTTACAATTGACAAGGCGATGAAAGCGGCTATCGGCAAGAACATGGAGGAATTTAACCAGGAATGGATGCTCCAGATGCGCAAGGAATACTGGCCAGAGATAGTTTTGCGTACAGAACCTTCAGAGATTGCCAAGCCTTTGACCAACCATGAGCAGGACGGATCATTTTACAATGAAAAGCCTGAGTTTGCTCCCTCCGGAGACCGCCTGGCATTTTTCTCCGACCGGTCCAACTACCCGGAGATACTGGTTATTTCAACAATCGACGGAGCTATAATCGACCGGGTAATTAAAGGGGCGAAATCGGCTGAGTTTGAATCATTTCACTCCTATCAATCGGGGCTGTCGTGGACTTCCGACAGCAAGAAACTGGCATTCGTCAGCAAGGGATTCGGCAAAGACCGGCTTAACATAATCGATGTTAAGAAAAAGGATATAGTCAAAAAATTTAAGTTCGGTTTCGATAGCATTGTCTCGCCCGAATTCTCTTCCAGCGACCGAGAGATAGTATTCAGCGGTACTAACGACGGCAAGACCGATCTGTATATCACCGATGTAATCACCCAGGAATTAACCCGGTTGACGGATGATATGTACGACGACAAGGAAGCGGATTTTTCACTGGACGGCAGATATATCTATTTTTCCAGCGACCGTCCTGCGGATCCATCGGGGTATGATGACACTACTTTTAAATACGGAAATTATAATATTTTCCGCCTTGAAATAGAAACCGGGGAGATTAAGGCGATCACCGACACCACCGGTATTAACACTGACCCGGCAGTTTCTCCCGATGGCAAAAGAATTTGTTTCGTCTCCGACCGTAATGGCATTTATAACCTTTACATCAAGGAAATGGAAACGGGAGAAGTTTATCCTGTTACCGATGCTTTGTCAGGATGTTTTTCTCCCACGTGGTCCCCTGATGGAGACCAGATAGCGTTCTCGGGATTCCGCAAAGCCGGTTTTGATATCTTCCTGATGAAAAAAATCAGGCCTATCGAAACCGAAGGCGAAGGATTGAAACCGACCCCTTACATGGCCGGCGACCCCAATTCAATATTCGTTCCCGGTGATTTCGATGAGACCGCGCCGGACACCGTTGAATCTATACTGGCGAGGGAAGGTTCCGATCTCGACTTCAGCGATTATATTTTCCGCGCGGGAAAAAGCGATTTGGATGATGCGTCTGTTGAGCTCGAGGATACCAGCGAGGCCGAAGAGGAAGAGGATGATTCTTCCTATGTTTATGTCGACGACAACGGCGATTTGAAAAAGAAGAAATACAGCCCCAAGTTTACCGCTGACCTTGTGGGAGGGGATTTGGGCTATGATACATTTTACGGATTTTCGGGGCAGTCATTTATCGCGTTCTCCGACGTCTTCGGAGACCACAATTTCTTTCTGTCGACTAATCTTGGAAACTTCTTTGATCAGTCCAACATACGGTTCTTCTATTCCTATACCCGGCACCGGATGGATTATGGGTTGGGTTTGTTCCACAGCCAGAATTATTACATCGATTCCATCGACAGGTTATTTAACGACAGGGTTTACGGGGGAACCTTGAGCATAAGCAGACCATTCTCGAAGTTCATGCGATTTGAAATGGGTGTCAACCATGTTACCATCAAGCGCAAATACTACGACCCTCCGTTCGATAACGGCCAGGACCGCTCATTTTTGCTTACATCATCAATAGTCGCTGATTACGTGCGCTGGGGATTCACGGGGCCGATTGATGGCTCACGCTACGCGTTACATTACTCACATTCATTCGAGGATGTTTTAGGCTCGGATCTCGCTTTCAGGACCGTAGAACTCGATTACCGGCGTTACTTCAATATTAAGGACCGGTATCTCTTCGCTTTCCGTTTCGCGGGAGCGGCTTCGTACGGTAGAACCCCGCAGGAATTCTATCTCGGAGGAACCGCCAACTGGATCGGTTCGAATCTGAAGCGTGAGGATGTCTACGGCGTCAGGGATATTTATTTCGGCAGGCTGGCCACTCCATTGAGGGGTTTCGAATATTACGAAGTGAGCGGTGACCGCTACGCCCTGTTCAACCTGGAGTTGCGCTATCCGTTTATTGATTATTTCAAGATGAGATTCCCGCTTCCCATGACCCTCGCGTATGTGAACGGCGTTATGTTCTACGACATGGGCGCGGCCTGGTATGAGGACGATGGTTTCCGCGGCGTGAGAACCACTTATGACGATACCCGCCTGGATGACCTCAAAGCCGGGTTCGGTTTTGGCGCAAGGGCTAACCTGGGGATATTCGTACTTAAATACGACGCCGCATGGAGTACCGATTGGAACGATGTCTCCGCGAAGCCCATGCATTACTTTTCCTTCGGCGCCGAATTTTAATACTGGCATTTATTCAGCCAAATTTTTATAATAGAACCTGGCTCTAACGAGCGCAGGTTCTATTATTTTTTACCGCGAGGCTGGAGCATACTATCATGTCAGTAAACCGATTATTTGTGCTAATTTTCTTATTGGCCGTATTCTGCCTTCCCCCCTTTTACCTTACTTATGCTGAAATCCTATCGGGAACCGGATTGAATTATTCCTCTGCTACGACCGCCGAACTTCTAAACCCAATCAACAAAAGCTTTGACAATAGCCTGCCGGACAAGCAGAAAAAAACGGCTGGCTTAATCCTCGAGAGAGTAGGCAAGCAGGATTACTTTGATACGCCCCGGGGGCATTTCCGGGTTCACTATGACACCACCGGTGACCATGCCGTTTACCAGGCTGGGATAGATGAAAACCCTGCCGATGGTCATCCAGATTACGTTAACAGGTGCGGCGATTACCTTGAGGATGCCTGGTCGCTGTTTGATTCGCTCGGATTTACGCCCCCGCCCGATGACGGCTATTCGGGCGGAGGAGATAACCTTTATGATGTTTATATGCATCACAATTCCGGGCTTTACGGCGTGACTTACCCCGATGGCCGGAGTTATCAGTACCCGGGACGAAATAACTCATACAAAAGTTACATGCATATCGATGCTGATTTCGAGGGGATGGGCTACCCTGACCGGACCGTGCCATTGAAAATCACATCGGTGCACGAGTATTTCCACGCGATCCAATTTGGTTATAACTTGTTTGCCGATAGCTGGTTTATGGAGTGTTGCGCGTCATGGGCGGAGGATGTGCTCTATGATGAAATAAACGATAATTACAGGTTCCTGCCTTTCTTCTTCAACTACCCCCATAAATCCCACCGGTTAGTAAATTCGGGCCGGGAGAACGGGTTATTCGTCTGGCTCAAGTACCTGGAAGCGAATTATGGAATTCAGTCGGTCGGGGAAATATGGGAATTAAACACAAACCGCAATACTGACGAAGCTATAGACCTGTACTTCCAGCAAAACCATGGCAGTTTATTCAGGGATGTTTACCGCGATTTTGAATTATGGAATTACTTTACCGGCTCCCGTGACGACGGAGGGCATTATGAAGAAGGCTCGAATTATCCGCTGGTGCATATAATGCAGAACCATCGTGATTACCCGGTCAACTTGCGGGAATGCGATGATTGGATTGCCGGATTGGGTTGTACTTATACAAAATTCGGGGAGCTGAGTGAATTTAGAGGTGAACTGCGATTTGAATTATTCTCGGAAAGCAATCTCGAATGGGCTTTAGACGCAATTATTTTTGAATCTGAAGGGGAAACTCGTTACGAGTCGTCGCTGTCCAATACCCAGGGCTACGGAGTCATTTCAATAGATCTATCGACGCCTGTCGACAACGCGGTAATCTGCGTTACATTATTGAACACAACCGGTCCGGTCGGATATACTTATTCCGCGTTTATCGATGATACTACCGGTGTAAAAGATGGAGATAAACCTCAAATCCCCACATTGTTAAGCCTTGGGAATTATCCAAATCCGTTTAACGGCCGCACTAACATCCGGTTCCAACTTGCGAGAACAGATTTCATAGAACTCGCGATTTACAATTTAAAAGGCGAGATAGTGGAAAAAATCGGCAGGGTTTATCCCGCGGGTCACAATAGTGTTAACTGGCGACCTCGCAACATACCATCCGGTTTGTACTATTACAAAATCAGCGCTTCCAGCGTATCGGGGCGCGGTAAAATGCTGTTTCTCAAGTAACTCATCTTTTATAGCATCTATATATAATATTTCCCCATCGCCGCTTTATCCCACTTGTAATCATCCGATATTCAATATATCGGCAACTACCAAGTGGGGTGAAAATGAAGAAAATGATCGCATTGCTAATGGGGTTAACATTACTGTCGGTTTCGCCGGCTACGGCCGAAACGGAAGTGGACAGCAGTTTGGTATTTTTACAGAAAGCCGAAAACTACCTGAACGCGGCGGTAAAGGAAAGCCTTTATCGCGAAGCCATCCGTTATCGCCCCGATTGCGCCGAGTGTTATTTCCGGTTGGGTAAATTGTTCCTTTCACAGGAGAAATACGAAGAAGCGATGTCAGAGTTTTACTTCGCGGCTGAATTCGATCCCTACCTCGAAGGTCTTCACTACTACCTGGGAAGTACATACGAGATGCAGAATAATTTCCAGGGGGCCATGGGGGAGTACTACCTCGTGATCGAGCACTCGGAGGACCCCAAGATAAAAGCCAGCGCTCATCTATCGATAGGTTCTATTTACGACGCGGTGGCGTTGCCGGAATCTTCACTTGTTCATTTTAAAAAAGCTACCGAATACGACAAGAGCAACGCGATTGCCCATTTCAATCTCGGAATCGCTTATGACGACCTCCAGAATCACCACCAGGCGATTTTATGCTATCAGAGAGCCTATGCTCTGGATAGCACCGATATCGACGCGCTGGTGAATCTCGGCGTTGATTACTGCCAGCTTGAGCGCTACGATGACGCCAGGGATATATTCCTGATTGGATTAGATAAAGATCCCGATAATTTCAAACTTACGTATAACCTGGCTAATACTTATTTGCTGATGGAAGACTATGAGAACGCCCGGGATAAGTTTATACGGGCTATAGAAATGAATCCCGGTAAATCCGAAGCATATTATCAGCTCGCGAGAATCTACGATGAACTTGGCGACTATGAAAACGCGGAATCGGCATACGGGAAATTCCTCGATATTGCCCCGCCTTACTATGAAATAGCGGTTGAGGAAGCGAAAAGGCGGGTTGAAACCCTGCAAAAACGTTAATTTCCCGGTTTTCTACCATCTCCGATAACCTTATCCTCAAACCGATAATCATGCAATAGCTTTTACAGGTGTTGCACCGGATTGTTCTTAGTTTCGCAACCTGGCTTCCCACAGTTTGCCATCCCAACACTTCTGATTTCTATATTATTGCTATACATGCGATTACGACAACAACCGACTTTGCGCTTTGTATTTAAACGCGTGGCACTCCCTTTGCGATTAGACGGGTTAAGAATTGGAGTATGAAATGAGTGAAAATTTACCGGATTTAAAATTTATAAACATAGAACAACTCGTCTCCCATGAAGCCCCTAATGATATAAGGATTCAACGACTGATTGACCAGATAAGGAAAGAGGGAATCCTGCGGAATCCGATTATCGCGGCGCGAATGCCGGGAAGTGATAAATACATGATACTCGATGGCGTTTCCCGTGTGGAAGCATTCAGGGAATTGGGATACAGGGATATAGTAGCCCAGATAGTGGAGTACGACAATCCCCGGATAAAAGTCAGTTCGTTCTGCTGGATGATAGCAAATATTACCGCAGGGCAGTTATTAGAAAGACTCCAACATAAAGGAATCGAATTAACTAAAATCTCCCGAAAAGGTAATCTTGATAAAATTCCAAATATTAAAGACGCCGGTTGTATCCACTTCCGGAATGGGGAAAGTTATTCCATTTCCGATGGATCGGATTCACTTCGGGACCGGTTGATAAGACTGGAATATCTTGCGGATAGTTTCAATGGAATATTCGAAGTTCATATTATTTCCCCTCCGGCGGATCCTGCCAAACTTTTCAGCAGGTACCCAAAAGGTAACGCGCTGTTAATCCTGCCTTCCTTCAATAAAATGGAAATTACTGAAATGGTTGGAAATGAATTAAAACTGCCCTATGGTATAACCTCTCATCAGGTACCTGACCGGGTGTTAGGGATATCAATTCCAATTTCCATTGCGTCTTCCGACGCGCCCCTTGAAGAGAAGAATGCCTACATATTAGAACTTTTCAAACTAAGGCTTTCCCGCAACCAGGCCCGGTACTACCCGGAATCGGTATTTATCCTCAATGACTGATAAATTTAATTAAGAATATATATCCTTATAACCGATACTTATTTAAAGGCATCACCCGAACTTCAAATGAAGGAGGATGGATGAGGAATATAATTGCTATTGCCTTCTCTATAATTCTTATATCTACATTTTCAACCGTAATTTCGCATCCCGGATATACCGGATATTCGGGCGCGCCGGGTTCACAGGGCATCTGCGCGTCATCATGCCATGGCACCGGCGGGGGAACCGTGGAGGTACTCGGTTTTCCCTCGGAATATATCCCCGGTGAAACCTATACTATCACCATTTCCCACAATGGGGACAGCGCGATTGCCCAGTTCAATGGCAGTTGCAGGGTCGGGGTTACACCTGACAACGCGGGGACTATAAGCGATGGAGCCAATACCGCGGTTTACAGCGTCGATGGCGAAACCAACGGGATTCGTTTCGTGAGCCCGTACCTTGATTTGGGAACCTTCGACTGGACCGCTCCCGCGGAAAGTACAGGTGTTGTGAAGTTATACATTTCCGGTATGCAGGGTGAATCTCCAAACGGCAAAAACAATACCATTGTGCTGACGGCGGAGGAAACCTCGGGACCCAGCAATATTTCCGAAGACGAAGTTCCTGACCTGTTCACAGAGCTGGCCAATTACCCGAATCCGTTTAATTCCAGCACGGTAATCGAATTCTTCTACGATTATGAAAAACCATCCAACGTACGTATCGGCATATTCAATATTACCGGGCAGATGATTTATTCGCGGTATGTCTACTGTGATGCCCGAAGGATTTATTACGCCCGCTGGAACGGACTCGACGAACAGGGCAACGAGGTACCCACGGGAGTATATTTCTACCGGCTGGAGAGCATTTACGGGGTTAATACCAGCAAGATGATTTACATGAAGTAGGAAGGATATATGAGCGCGGTTGCGTCACAGAACGCGACCGTCAGCCTTGCTGGCAACGCGCGATTTCCGCCGAGTGCGGAGACTCGGCGGCACGTTGCTGAGAAAAATATGTATAGTTGACACCATGAACTACAAATAATTAAGCGGCCGATGCAGTAAAACCGGCCGCTTTTATTTTGGATAACAGGGGCTTCAGTACCGCCAAATCCGATATATCACATTGCCAGCACGAATCCGCTAACCGCCTGGTGTTCTTCATTCTCCACATCGTATGTGTACTCCACGAAGAAACGGATATTGGTGCGGAATACGTGACCGAGGCTCAATGTTCCCGTAGTATATTTATAATCGTTCAAATCAGTTTCCAGGTAGTTAAACAGTCCCACCGCATACCATTTACTCCTGTCGCCATGGGGCATAAAAATCAACTCGCTCATTATTCCGCGGGTGATGATATCATCGTCGACATTGCCCTGGAAGGCTGGGTCGGAATCACGCCTTTCGAGATACTGAAAATTTAACTCCAGCGGCTCGTAGGCAAGGGTCGCGTCCGGTCCGAAGATGGTAACTTCGTTTGTACCACTGCCGGCGACTCCGGCGGCGGGATCTTCTTTACCATAATAGCCGAATCCGCCGACACGGATGTAATCGCCGATTCCCTGCGATATCCGCCCGGCAAAACATTTGTATTTATCCTTATCGAAAGTTTTGAAATCATCGGCCTCCACGATACCGTTGCCATTGACCAGCTCAAATGCCAAATCGGTGCCGGTTTCGAAGCCGTAAGTGAGCATGATTCCCTTATCGTAAGCGAGATTGATATCGGAATGACCCACGTTGTATTTATAGATGAGATAATCATCGTAGGTCAACCGAAGCTCTCTTTTGAATAGCGGATCGGAAACCTGGAACTGGCCGAAATAAAAATCGAGTTCGCTGTTGAAGAGGTTATTGAGCATGAAATAAGCGTCCTCGATACCGGCGACTTCACCGCGTTCACTAATATAGAAATAGAAATAGTAGGCAACATCTTCAGTTAATGAACCCCCGGATATTAGTTTCAAATTATAAGGTGTAGAAAGGTCTACATCTTTTTCAGTAACGCTTTGATATTTCAGAAAACCCTCAAGACGAAACGCCAGCGGAATATCGCGTATCAAATCGAGGTCTTCATCCCCGGTATCCACGAAATATCGAGGGGCGTCCTGATCAGCAAGAACAAACCCGTTGCCGGCGAACTCATCGCCATATTCCTTCAGGCGAGGGAAAGGCGCGTGGCATGTGGTGCAGGACATACGGTACTTGCGGGCAAAAGCTGGCACCGCTTCTGATTCAACCGGCTCAAGGTAAAAATTATAGAAAACAGCAATCAGCAAACAGCACAATACGGCGATTAATGAAACTCTCTTTATCATTTACTCCTCCTTAAGGTAGAACATTTACAGTATCCGCTTTAGTATTTACCACTACTATTTCCGCTTCCTCCTCCGGCACCTCCAGGAAATCCGCAACCGGTTTTACCAGCTTCTGGTAGTTCATGGTCGCTGTTACGATAAGTTCGCCTGGGGCGATTTCATACGGCAGTGTGAACGTATACGTTTCCAGTTTGGTCTCCCGGGGGCCGAAACGGTAATCTACTCCCAGCGAGGCGGTATTCCACTGCTGGATGGTCATCCTTCCCTGCGGATCGAAGTACGGCATCCGGAAAATACGGTCGCCAACAGGGATACCATCTCTCTGCACGCCCTTAAAATCAGGTTCATCGAGGGCGATACCCATATCCTGGTAGGCAAGTTCATCGCTTCCGATTGTATATTCCTCCCCCTCGAATCCCTTCTTATCTACCGGAAGATGATAGACTTTGCCATTATTATCCTTCGCTTCCACGTGCACCCAAACGATTCTGTCCTCCACCGAACCGGTGGGGAATTTATGACCGGTCTTTTGATTGAAAAGTACAAGGGTGAACTTCACCGGTTCACCAGGGACAACTTCTTCGATATCCGAATACAATCGCAACTCAACCACTCCCTTGATCTTTCCCGGGTCATGGGCTCCATGGAATAAATGTAGCCAGGCGTCATCATATTCATTGCCCATAGAAGCAGTACGCATCTTAGTTGTAGTCATGTGGCAATCCTGGCAACGGATATCTTCCTCGGCATAAGGGCCTTCTTTCCATTCGAGCTGGGTTGATTTCACCCAGATATCGTACGGGCTTTTTTCATTATGGCAGGTACCGCAGAACTCAGTGGTATTCAAGAAATCGGATTTTGCCATTTTATGCGCCGGAGATTCACCGGTGGTCCTGGGGCCGTATTTCTTATCGCCCGGATCGGAAATCCAATTGTAATTAAACGGAGTATCTCCCTCGAATCCCACAATGGTATGGCACAAATCACACGAAACTGATTCGTTTGCCCGTGAACCTTCCTCAGGCCTCGGTGGAGGCACATCACCGGCGAGGAAAGCGATAGGAGCATGACAGCCGTTGCATCCGGCTTTGACCCCGGCAACTTTTTCATCGCGTTCGGCATGGGGAACGGCGAGTTTGAAATACTCGATCTCGTCCCAGTGATGAGTATACGCCTGAGACATCATCGCCTGTTGCCACTGACGGTAGAAATCTGTATGGCACGATTTACCGCAGTAGCTGGGCGTGTCATAATCCTCATAATTTTTGGTCCCTTTGGCGTTATCGCCGGAAGGGTGCGGGAATCCAGCGAACGAGTACGCGCACATGAAGACGATAAAAGCGGCAAAAGTAATTGCCGTAATTAACCATCCGAATGCGCCCTTTTTCTTTCGGTTTCCTGTCATTTTTCCTCCTGCCGTTTAATTTTTCATTATCCCAAAACTGTTGAAAAGTAATTCGAAAGTCAAGTATATTCCAAATCGTTGGGAATTATAACCATATATACCTTATCAGGAATTATAGTTAAATAGGTTGAGAATAGTTTTGCTACATAGGATTGTAAGTTATAATATAGGCTAAACGGTGATTATAATCAGAGGTCAAACATGCGATTCAAGAACATCTTAGCTTTATTTTCCGTCTTTTCAATAATATTTTCAGGTTTCGTAATTGCCGGCGAGGGTGAAACTGGGAATG
Organism: Candidatus Zixiibacteriota bacterium; assembly: GCA_014730345.1. GTDB lineage: Bacteria > Zixibacteria > MSB-5A5 > UM-FILTER-46-8 > UM-FILTER-46-8 > WJIJ01. The sequence goes on from WJIJ01000087.1 coordinate 17,734, forward strand.
AACCCGATTCAGTCGGGATTGCCCCGCAACCTGCTATCGAGGAAATTTACACCCACATCGATTATGGATTCCAGCAGTTAAGGCCGGTTTTTAAAAGGTGTTGTTTCGACTGCCACAGTAATGAAACCGAGTTTCCATGGTATTACAAACTGCCCATAGCCAAACAGATTATCAATCATGATGTCGAAGAAGGCCGCGATGAGTTGTTATTTGAGGGCGGTTTTCCGTTTAAAAGCGACCGCGAGCCGCATAAAGACCTTGCCGAGATAAAAGAGGTTATAGAAGAGGGCGAAATGCCCCCCTGGAAGTACACCATAATCCATCGCTCAGCCAAACTGACGGATAAGGAAAAATCAAGGATTATCGATTGGGTTGACAGCAGTCTTGCCATTCTCGAAAATGCCGGTTACATGGATGCAGGCGAGGTCGAACATCAGCATTGATTACTTATTAATAGAGTAATCCTCCACGAGTATGACCTTTAAAACATCTATCGGGTTTAGTTGGTGGCGTTCGGCGATTTTCTTCAAAGTTTCGCCGGAAGTGTAATCAATCCCGTTGGCTTCGAACCTCTCCTTGATCATGTATAAATCGACATTAAGGTTTGTTGATATGTCCCCGATAGTCCTGTTCCCTATTCCCATGCCGGCAAATTCGGTTTCAACTTCATCGGCGGTATATATCTTACCCTCAACCGGCTTTACTTCGTATTTTTTAATCAACAGGTAGATATCCATAGGCGATATATCGTTCCTGATGGCGATTTCCTCAAGGGTTTCCTCGGGCGATTCGAATTCCACGTTTTGTTTTTCAAGCTCTTCGATGGCTTCCTGCAGATTGATATCCATCTTCGTGGAGAATCCTTTCAGTGAAAGAAGCTCGGCATGCCCGAACGGCGGTTCATAATCACGTTCAACAACCCATGCTTCTTTTGCATAAGCGCTGAGGTCAATAAGGTAACTCAAAGGTGGAATGCTATATAAAGCGCTAAAGACAACAAGGATAGCCACCGCAAGTGAAATTGCCAGTTCCTTTTTGAGTTTCACACTGCCGGTGGCGCGCTGTTCAAAATAATTGATAAGGGGTTTCCAGTTGAAATAGATGTGAAAAGCCCCGGCAACGATAAAAAGAATACTCGAAAGTATATGTATATTATCCCAGTCGGTTTTTGACAGTCCGAGGAAACTCCAATGCACCCAGTATGCCACTCTCCCCTGGGGGACAATATATAAAACCAGACCGGTGATAGACATTATCAAAAAGCCGAAGAGGGTGAAAAAGGAAGTTAAACCCCGTTTGTGTATTTTCTTTTGCTCCATTTTATCTCCTGAAGACCTGCTTTATAAATTTATAACTCCGTGTTCAACCAGTATTTTAAAACCAATGGCGATTAAGACCAAACCGCCGATAATCTCCATCTTTTTGCCAAAACCAACGCTTAACACGCGCCCCATAAACATCCCCGCCAATGTCATAAGAGCGGCCACTATCCCGATTAATATACTGGGATAGAGAATTTTTACATTCAGCATAGCATAGCTTATTCCAACTGCCAGCGCGTCGATACTCGTCGCTACCGACAATCCCACCAGCGACCACTTGCGGGTCGGATCGCTGGTTACTCTTAGATTAATATCCGAATCAAACGATTCATAAATCATCTTCCCGCCGATAATAAACAGCAATCCGAAGGCAACCCAGTGGTCGTATTCGTGAATATAGCCAGCCACCTGTTTACCCGCGAACCAACCGATAACCGGCATTAAAAACTGGAAAAGCCCGAAGTGAAAAGAAAGCCGGAATATCTGCCGCGGATGCAAGCGTTCAAGGCGGCATCCAACCACGATAGCGACGGCGAAGGCATCCATCCCCAGCCCAACAGCGATTCCAAGAATTACAATCGTATCCATTGAAAAATATCCGCCCTTAATTTATATATAAAAGGATATAACATATCAGCTAATCGATTGTTCCGTAGCGCACGCGGTTCCCGCTTAAACCCAAGCTTTTAATTTACATGCTAAATACCGAAAGATTAAATCACTCAATCCCCAACGCCTCGGCGGCGATATCCATTTCATTAGGTTTAATCCAGATGACATAACCGAAACGCCCCTCTCCCCCGGTTACACCATTAGCCGCGTATACGTTGACCCCGGCATTAGCCAGCACGAGATGGTGTTCCACAAGCGCCCCGACCCTGTCCTCACCCTGGATTAAAAAGGCTGTTTTGGGGCCGATAAGCTCAACGCCGGCATCGCGGGCAACCTGCATAAGGTGCTCTGAATTCTCGGGGATAAAGGCGAGCTGGGCGCGCCGCTCCCCAACCGGGAAGGCATTGAAAGCTATCAGGTTGACATCTTGGGCGCTCATGAACTCCAGCAGGCGGCGGGCCTCCCCCGGTTTATCGACTACCGTCGTGTGCCAGTATTCCACGCGCTTTCTGATTTCGGACATAAACTTTCTCCATATAGAAATAGTATAATAATTCTCGCTTCCCGGTCTGCGCCGATAAAACTCGTAAAGGTAATTTATAATAAAGTAAAAATTTGACTCTGGGGCAATAATGTTTTGGACATGAAAGCCATTTTTATGGTATAGGTACTATAATATGAGTTCACGTTCAATAAAACAATCTGCCATCGCCGTTCTAATACTGCTTCTATTCCCCACAGGACTCGTCGCTGAGACCGTATTGGGCGATTCAACATTCGGACTGCTAATGTACAGCGGATACACGACCGAGGGTGATACCTGCGTAAAATGGTTTTGGGAAGACCTCGCCGGGAATCTAAAAATCAATGTCATCCTGGATAATCCCATGGACAGCACGCAGGTCAACTGCGCCACCGCCTATGGAGTCCGTTGTATCCAATCGTTCAGTTCACCGGTCAACGGCCGCAGGAGCGGGGCTATTCCCACGACTGGTTATGCCGGTTATTACCGATATTTCGACTGCGCCCAGAAGAACGCGGAGTGGTTTGACATTTTTCACAATGACTCCTGTTACGGGGAAGTCCATTCTATCGAAGGAAATAATATCTGGAAAGTTGGCAGATTTACCAGCCCGGACTCCCAGCTTGTAAACATGGGGCCCAATTCTCTTTTGCATTCCGGACAGAATTACACCGTATTGTTCAAGATAGCCATAGATGAAATACGTAGAGACAATACTGTTTTCGGGCATATTTCCATCGGATACAGGGGTAAAGGGAAGTTTAATCCATTGAGCAAGATTCTTTTAAAAGATGATGGAGATGCATTTTCCGCCGCCAATGATTTTGTTTGGGTCGGAGATTCCTCTTTTGCTTTCACCAGCCCGCATAACGCTGGGTTTGAATACCGGATTTACTCTTACGGTTTGCGGGAGATATATGTCGATTCGGCATTTGCCGCGAGTGAAACGTGCATAAATCTACTAAATGGGAAATATGATGATAGGATTATAACGCAGGTACTGGAATGGGCGAATAATGATACCGTGTTCGGTTATTATACATTCGATGAACCGTACCGCGATGAGTTCGCCTCAATTGCTTACATAAACGATTTAGTTCAGGATACGCTCAGAAACCTGTCCGAGCCTGACTCGACAAAGCACATGTTCACCGCGTATTTCCGCTCAACCAAACTTTATTTCGAAAACATCGATGCGAATTTTCTTGAGTTCGATATGTATCCCCTGGGCGGTTACGGGCCGGAAAATATGGACTATTACTATGGTGATTCCACTGTCAACCGCGGTCATCCGGTTCCCCTGCAACACGCGCTCAGCCGATGGTGGAACGGTCCGGAAAGGTGGTATATCGTCGGCGGTTATAAGCCAAAGATTCGCTATGCCATTGACACCGCCGGAGTTGATGACGTTTATTTTACGCTCCAGGCCTATAACCATTACAAGGCTAACACGGGTTTATACAGAAGAAGACCCACTCCCTCCGAACTGCGGTGTTTTGCCGGTATGGTCCTCTGCGAGAGAATCGATGGTTTAAGCTTCTTTCTGTATGAAGTTGATCTGGATGCTTCCCGCGCCGATTCGCTTTTAGGTCTTGTATGGGCGGATGGAACTCCGCGGGCCGACCCAAACCTTCCGGATACGACATTGACCTTGCACGGTGCCCTTAAAAACCACGTTATTCCATTCGTCAAAGGAATTGAACCGACCTATCTTGGGTTACATTACGCCCGTTCCTACGAACACAATCCCAATATTGGAACTCTGAACACTTTCTGGCTTGACAGCATTAGTTATTACACCGATGAATCCGATACCGCTAATCCCGATGCCGGCTGGTTTCATTTCGGGGAGTTTACTGATGATTCCGGGTATAAATACATTATGATAGTCAACCGTGCCTGCAACGACACGCTGGGAGGAAAAGCACCGGCGGTATGGGCGACGCCATATTTGAATCCTGAAGTTTTCAATAGATCCAATCGTTATAAAATATCGGCGGTAGATACCAACAGCGAAGAGACCATCTTCATCAGAAATGACAACAGTTTACTGTATTTCACTACAATCCTTGGGGCCGGGGAAGCGAAGCTATTCAAGTTCGAGCCTGTCCGCTAATCTACATTGCTAACTATTGCCATTATTATTTTTTCATTAATATAGTAATTTTGGTTGACTGTTGTCTGAGTTGTTGTAAATTACAGGTTGTTGTTGAATTGATGCGAAACGTATAATGCAAATAATATCGGGATTAAATAACACCAATTCGGTTATATGACCACACTCCGATAGCATTATATGACAGGCGGACAAACATAATGCTAAAATGGGTAGACTTTAAACCGGAAAAACCGACTTTGAAACACTGGATAGTCGGCTGGTTTAATTATTACATAAAATTCAGGCTCAAGCTCCGCCTTTGGTCGGATTCTTACTCCCTCATCATGAAACTGAAGGTAGATGAGATGACCGCCGAGGATGAAGAAGACAAGGTCGGAAAACGAATCTGGCGCATGGTACTGAAAAACAACACCGATGCCTACCATGCCAGTAAACTCACCGACGAAACCGCCGGAAAATTTTTCGATGCTTTTTTCCCCTGGAAACGCAAACAACTGGAAAATTATTATAAAAACGGCTCCGAATGTTACCAGTGGAAGATTTATGATCAAATTGTATGTTGCACCTGGACCTCCCACGGACGTATCGACCCCGAAGTGCAAAAAGAAATGGGAATTGAGTTGCCAATAGGCAAAAAGGATTATTGGGGACTGGATATAATCGTCCATCCCGATTACCGGGGAAAAGCATTCGAATTTTTACTATTCAATGTTACCCATCGCCATTTGAAAAAACAAGGCGTTGATAATTTATGGGCGGCAGTCTATCTCGGCGACCGGGGGAGCGTTAAGATGCACCACCGCGTCGGTTTTCGTCCCATGCATCTTCTCCATCAACGTTTTCGTTTCGGATTCAAGCAGAGCAATTTGTACTCCTTTGAAAAAGATGGAGCCGCAGAGACGCACAAAGCGGCGGAGAAACTCGGTGTGGACCTCGAGTTCTTATTCAACAACCAACAATCGCAAGAAATAACCAAAGAGAAATAATAACAATATCCTCGGTCAATTGGGCAGGAAGCAGTGTACGGCATAAGAAATGCCGGGTGCGGGGACCCGGCATCACTGTTCTTCTTAGCGCAAAATTGATGCCGGGTGCGGAGACCCGGCATCATATTTTGAAGATCTACTTGATCAAAGTCATCTGCTTGGTTTTGCTGAATTCGCCGGCAGACAGTTTATAGAAGTAGATACCAGATGAATAATGGGAAGCATCCCAGTTAATGCTGTGGTATCCGGCTTGCTGATAACCATCGACCAGGGTTTCAACCTTCTGTCCGAGCAGGTTATATACATTCAACTGAACCTTGCCGGCTTTCGGCAGGGCGTAGTTGATGATCGATTTGGCGTTAAACGGATTCGGATAATTCTGGGAGAGCGAATACTGCGCGGGCAGGTTCTCATCACCCTCGCGGGCTACCTCTCCGCCTGTCAGGAATCCATCAACATTCCAGGTCTTGTTATCCCCGGGTTGGCTGGAAGAGATAACATCGAATGGGAACTCGGCCATATCGATTATCGTCCCCGGATAGTTGCCAACATAAGATTCATAGTTATAGGTTCCCAGCGGAGCGAATACCGGTATCCACTGAGTAGCCTCGAAGTATATGGTCTGTCCGGCATTGATTCCGGCAGGAATGTTAGCCAGTGGACCAAACGGATCGCCGCCCGGCAGGGTCAGCATGAGCCAACCGTTGAAGGGCATATAGCTTCCGGTATTATTGTGAACCGATATGCCATAATCGAAACTTCCGCCCGGCACAACCGCAACCGGTGTTTCCGCAGGATGCATAGCCAGATCGAGATCCGGCAGACTGGAAACAACATGGAAATCAACCGGAATTTCCATATCAGGAAGAGCATGAATGGCATCCCAGGAATTCACAGTAATAAGCCCGGTGTGGTCACCGAGTTCGGCAACGCTGGCATCGAAAGTGGCGTTGACGGTGATCGAACCGCCGGCAGGTATTATACCGGTGAGGGGTTCGACTTCAAGCCATCCGGCGGCGAATTTAATCGTCAGGTTATTCTCCAGATAAGCCTGGTTGTAAACAACCTGTAATCCATCGCTGAGATCGCCATTCTGGATACCTACGGTAGCCGAGTTGACATCACCATTAAGGTTCTGATAATTAAAGAATACCAGGCCGCCGCGAAGCATCACGATCTGGAAGCTGTAGTTGCCGGTGTTGTAATAATGCGGAATATCGACCCAGGATACTACCGCGGAGTCGTTAGACACATAATAGTAAACCTGTCCGCCCTGTGAAGGATTGAAATCATCCCACATGGCGGCAAGCATGTTTTCAGGCCCGTCGCCCGGAATCGGATAGTTGTAATATGAGGTCGATGTGGAGGTAAAGCTGACCCAGCCGTTCGAACAAACACGGAAGCTGTTGAAATCGGTTCCGTAGAAGTTGAAATTAAACGGCAGGGCGAAGGGACCTTCATTGTCATCATCGCTCATGTTCAGCGGGGTGCCTACGCCGGTAATATCAACCCAGCTATAGGAAGGACCGCCGGGTTCATTCGAATCGACCCACTTATAACCGTAGTTATCAGGACCGCCCTGTCCGAGAGTTACCGGGGGACCTTGAGGCGGGTCGGTTACGGCCGGCTTGGGACCGTTGTACTCATAAGATGTTCTCGGGCCCACATCCGGCAGTACGGGATCGCTTCCCGCGACATTACCATCACTGAGTTGGAAGTCATCGGGAATGAGAAATTCGAGGTCAATAACACCATTGTTGGTGAAGGTTAATTCACGGGTGGTGGCATTGCCCGGGGTCTGGCTGACATCCAGCCAGGCCGGTGTAATCACCAGATTCGCGCCGCTGGTCAACAGGTCGGAATTATCATCGAAGTAAACGGTATAATTGCCGGTCTCCGGCGGGGTAAAGCTTACCCAGTCGCCGCCGACTCCGCCTTCGCCGTACCAGACATCATTGGAGCGCATCGGCTTGACCCGGTACTGGACGGTTACGCCGGCTTCGAGGTATCCGGTAGCTCCCCATATTCCGGGGTCATCACAGAAACCGGGGGCGAGGTCGAATTCAAACCCATGAATTTCCTCGCATGAGAAGATCCAGTTATGCTCGCCGCCGGAAGGATTCGTATTAAGCACCGGTACATCCGGGGGATTGCCCGGGTCGGTAATATCGAAACTGGCGCCGTCCTGCAAACGGGAATCCTCACCGTTGTAATTCTCGGTGTATAACGCCCAGTCGTAGGTGTTGTTGGGATCGGTGGCCAGCAAGATCGAGCCGGTGAAGATACCATCAACGGCAACCTCATCCGGGTAGACGCCGTCATCTCTCATCTCGTTGAAACCGCCGGACCAGTTAGGATCGTAGAATCCATCATCATCCCAGCTTCCGCGGAAGTAGAACGACCGGTAAGCCGCGACAGCCGGGTTCCCGAAGGAAGCCCTTATGATAACCTCAACCTTAGGTTCGAGATAGAAATCCTGCTGTACTGTATCATCTTCAGTAACCGAGACATCCGCGAACGATGGCAGGTAATCATCAGTGTATTCGGCGCGCAGGTTCCATACGGTGTCCATGGGGACATACATCAGGTAATGGCCGTTTTCCTCGCAATACGCGTTAATCTGCGGGTCGCGGTTGATAACGGTAACCAGCCCCTGGAGACCATCGTTGGTTACCAGGTCCCTGACGTAACCTTCGATCACTCCATATCCGCTGGGCGGTATGATATCGATAGATTCTTCATAGCGGTAGAAGTTGGGTTTGGTCACGGTTATGGTCAGAGTTCCGCCCGGATTCTGCGGGATAATAGGAATGTCTACCGGGCCGCCGGTACCCATTCCGGTACCGATAATTTCGCCGTCAACGGTAAGACCGATGTATGAACCGGCATCGGCGGTTACGGTGAAGTAGTTAAATCCGCTGAAGAGGACCGGAGCGTGGGAAACGGTCAGATCCTGGGGCACTTCGGAATACAGGGTAATGAAAGCATCGCCGTGATGATGGAAGAGGTGATGCGTGTAAACCTTATGTTGCGGATTATACGGCCAGCTCGAAGCCTGCAGGTAGTGCTTGGCGGAGGCGTTAGCGAAACAGGGTTTCAATGTGGGATCGCCCGGATCGCCATGGCCGGGATCGAAATCAGGCCAGAGATAATCCATCAAGCCAAAAATGTAAGTATCATTTACAAACGAATAGGAAACCTCAGAAGCGGCGATTACGCCGAGCGCCCCGTAGTTCATACGATGGAATGCTTCAGTAAAGCACTGACTGCCGTAGTCATACTGCCCGGTAAGGCAGTTGATGGAAAGTACGAAGCAGAGGTCCTCGTTATGCAGACCGCTGAGGTCGCCGATATCGTAATCGGGTTCGCCCCAGCCGTCAACACTGCCGTGGTCGCGGTGCAACAGCATGAAAGCGCCGCTGTTAAGATCATTATTAATACGGGTGGCATTAGCGCCCCAGTCGTTCAAATGTCCCGGGGTCGCGGGGATATAGCCCAGGCCGTTCGGCCCAAAATAGTCAACCAGTAACTGAGTGTTCTGGTTGGTCGACCACTGACTTCCGGGAGTCCCGTAATAGATAGCGTATTCGCGCACCGGATCTTTACCGAGTACATTGTGCATGAATCCCCAGCAAATCTCGGTGCAGAGGATGAACCAGCGTTCGGTCTGCCAGCCGCCGGCGGTTATGGGATGGTTATAGAAATCCGGGTTGGTCGGCGGGTTACGCTCGTAATCGAGGAATTTGTTAACCATAGTTGAAAGATGAGCATCATTCTGGGCCGTAATCCTGGCAAATGCCATTTCCGGAAGGTCATCGCCGTCTACGTCGGCATAGATATTATCGGAGACACAATAACCGTTCCACATCGGTGAAGTTATACCGTAGGCAAGCCCTGAGTTCTGGTAGTCAGAAAGCAGGAGTACCGCCGAGGGAGGAATATCCCAGTTATTATAAGCATTATTTACCCAGTTCTCGATAGTAGTGGCATTGTTGCCGCCTATTTCGGAAAGGGTGAATACGCCAGTGCGGATTCCCTGCAGTGTACGCCAATCCCTGATGGTATCAGCCCATGCTATGAAAGAGGGATCATCCGGGACAATAATCACATATTCGAAATTCTCATCTTCGGTGAAAGTTTCCGGTATCTTGTTGAAATCAACATAGGGCAGGGTCTCGTAGTTAATCAGATTCTGCTGGAGAACCGGCTCCCAGTAACGACTGCGAAGACGCTCCTCTCCGAACTGCCCGCTTCCGCCGTGGAAAGTAACTTCCACGCGAAGCTCGGTGTATACACGCAGTTCTTTAGTAACCGGGTTGTACTGGAACGGGGTGATACCCAGCATTACGAAATCCACGCCGCGAAGCTGTTGCGGATCGGAAATTTTTACCGGGCTGTCCGGGTAATAGGCATCCGTTCCATAAATCTGCGGATCGGGGATGAAGACCGGAGGAGAATCATCGTTTTCAAACGGTATTTCAGGAGCGGGAGCAATATCGATATTTTCGATAACTTCCACTTTCGAAGACACAATTCTATAAGTAGCGGTAGCTCCTTCGGGAACCGCAATCATTCTGCCGTCGCCGGGGAGGTTAGGGGCTCCCGCGTCGTTGGGCAGGATAACTCCCGGTATGGACAGGGCTCTCATGGTCTGTCCATTGACCTGGATGTCTTCAATTGATAACTGCTGGACGCCATGGGCTATTTCCACGCCGGAAAAATCCTGGCGAAGCAGTTCAAAACCTTCATGATTGACACCGTTGAAACTGACACTTCCCGCCGTCGCGGCAGAAGCCATGCCAAATACCAACAGGGCCACAACTAAAAATCGAATGTGCTTCATGTGCACCTTCCTGTGTTGAATGTTTTGTGATTAATTAGGTTAAATTTCTCAATGTAATTTTTATTTTTCAGGCAAAAACTATCGTACCCTTTATGGGTGATTCAGTTTAAATGGCGGTGAAACCTGTACTCGTAAAATTGTTTGTGAAGAAAATCACGCGGTATGTTATACTACCTCGATTCAAAATTGAAACTACTCGCTAAATATGGCGTAATTATATAACATGAAGGAACTACCGTCGTTTTCAGGCTGTAATTTCATAACAGTTAAACTAAAATAACTATTAAAATCGGATATGTCAAGTCTCAATATTTCCAATATTTATCTTGAAAAAAATCCTAATAATATCCTAAATTTATTCTGATATGCAATAAAAGGAGAGAATAAAAATAACGATATATTATTGCATTTTTGCAACTTAACCGATTACCGACTCTGAGGATAAAACCATGATTAGCCTAAAGATGAGAAGAATTTCCCTTGCGCTTGTATTAAGCGGCATCATATTTCTATCCTGCGGCGGGCAGTCCGATGTTCAACCCCCCGTAGCGAAAACAGAAGCTAAAGTCGACACATTATTCGGTCTTGAAATGGTGGATAATTACTACTGGATGCGCGATAAGGAAAATCCGGAAGTCATCCAGTATCTAAAGGCCGAAAATGCTTATACTGAGGCGAAAATGGCGCACACAAAGGAATTGCAGGATTCGCTTTTTATCGAGATGAAATCGCGCATCAAGGAAACCGACCTGTCGGTGCCGGTTAAGAGAGGAAACTACTATTATTATTCCCGCACCGAGGAAGGAAAGCAGTACAAGATTTACTGCCGAAAAGAAGGGTCATTGGATGCCGGGGAAGAAGTACTTCTCGATGTAAACGCGCTCGCAGAAGGACTTGATTACTACTATTTGGGCGTGTATGAAATAAGCCCTGACCATAAATTACTGGCTTACGCGGCAGATACATCCGGGAATGAACGTTATTCCATATATATCAAGGATTTAGAGACCGGGGAATTGCGAAGCGATGTCGTTCACAATGCCGGCCGTTCTTTCGAATGGGCAAACGATAACCGGACATTTTTCTATAATATTTCCGATGACGCCTGGCGTTCATACCAAATTTATAAACACCGGTTGGGGGAAAACGCGGAAAACGATGATATGATATTCCAGGAGGATGACGACAGCTACGATGTCTGGCTGTACAAATCAAAAGATGACCGCTATATTTTTATGCACACTGGAAACCAAACGACCTCCGAAGTTTATTTTTTAAATGCCAATTATCCAACGAGGGATTTCAAAGTAATACAACCCCGCACCGAGGATGTGGAATACTGGGCATATCATCATGGCGGGTATTTTTATATAGTAACCAACGAAAACGCGCTGAACTACAAGCTGATGCGCACCAGCATATTCCGCCCCCAGATTAGCAACTGGCAGGAAGTTATCGCCCACCGCGATTCGGTTAA
>WJIJ01000088.1 GCA_014730345.1 Candidatus Zixiibacteriota bacterium
CATGCCACACGCTGCACCTTTTTCAACAAGCCCCAAGCGGCGGGGCACCCTTGTGTCACGTTCGGGGACGTGACGCCACATTTTTATGCCGTATCAATAATGATAACCAAAGGCGATACAACGGCATACGCCGAATACGTATATGTATATACGTATTAACATAATGCTTTTCGCTTGACAGATTGATACTGTCTAATTATATTGAGTTTGTTACGGGGGCAGAATGCATCTTATTGGAAAAGGATATCGTAATGTGCCGTATGCGGAGCGTTATTTATAAACCGTTGAGGGGGGGGGAGCTTAGGAGCGTCCTTCGCGCGGGGACCGCCGGAATATGGGAATTAATAAGCTTTTAATCCATTATAAACTCAAAAAAGTGAAGTTAACATAGGGAGTAGTGAAGTGAAAAATAAAACCATACTAATTATCCTTGTTGTTGCGATGACCATTATCGTGCTAATTGCAACAGATCAAAGGTCTCAAGCTGATGGAGAATATAATTACGCATTTACCGGGTATACTTATGTTGATGGTGTTAAAACGGCTGGTGTAATCGTTAAGTTAAGTATAGAGGGACAAGTCTATTGGGCGACTTCTATAGCATGGCCAGATACCGGTCGGTACAATATAGGGCATTATATGGATACCGGAGAGTTTTGCTTAACAGGGACGTTTGGGGAAGAAAGTAACGAAAAAAGAGACGCATATCAGGGCGATAAGGAAGAATGGGGTACTATTCAGCAGGACCTTTATCTAACCAGCACCGGTCCCAGTTGTATTGGACAATAGTCTGATTACAAGGGGAGGGCCTTGCCCTCCCTCCTGATCTAATATTGCTGTTGATAATCAGCCAAGTTTATAAAAGGAATTAAAAGATGAGAATAAAAATATTCCTTTCAACTTTAGTATTGATTATTCAATCGTATCAATTTACTACCGCTCAAGAACCCGTCCTCATGGACGGCTTTCCTATAATAATACATGAATCAACTTTCCTTACCGCGTTCAAACAAGGCATAACAATAATGGATGTAACAGGCGATGGTAATTCCGAGTTAATTTTTAGTATTTCCAATAAGGTGTTTATCTATGATTACCTTGGCAATCCATTTCCCGGATGGCCATATATATCCGAAGAAAACGAATATTTTACGAACACGCCTGCTGTTGGAGATATTGATGGTGATGGTGCTGTTGAGATTGTGGCAAGCAGTGTAGCTTTAGAAACATATTCGGATAAAGTCCTGGCTTTAAATTTGGATGGCAGTATCGTTGAAAATTTTCCGATTATGACATTGGGCGGCGCCGGGCATTTGACATTATATGATTTAGATCATGATGATGATCTTGAAATTATATATGGAGGCATTCAATTATCACCGGATACAACTTGGACTATTAATGTATTCAGGGGAGATGGTAGCTTATTCCCCGGTTGGCCTGTTGCCGGAATCTACCCAGGTGACTTCGCAATAGGTGATATTGATAATGATAGTCAGCCTGAAATTGTAGTTTCGGGATGGACCAATGATGCCGAACACCTATGGGCATTCGAAGCAGATGCTTCACTAATGGCGGGATTCCCGGTATCAATGGGCTATGACTTTGCGGGAGCCGGTCCGCCTGTTCTGTTCGATGCCGACGGCAACGGTTTCCTCGAAATCGGTTTATTGTTCCGTGATTGGGTTTCATACGATGGGGGCTTATTGGCAGTTTTCGATTATCAGGGGAATATTCTTAATGGATGGCCATTAACCGTTGATTCCTGTCCTGTAGCCGGGGTATCACCGGTATTCTGTCGTTTACGCAGTGAATTGTTGTTTTCTTTCGGGGGTATGGAACCCGATAATGCCTATTTAACGGATTACTATGGGGAAATTATTCCCTATTGGCCTGTAGACATGGGTGATTCAAATGATATTGCTGTTAATTATGATCAACCAACAATAGGAGACATTGATAATGATGGCAGTGTTGATTTTTTATTTAATTTAAATATGGCAGTTTTAGACAGCAATGGTATCTGGAGGGGAAGGGTTAATGCTTATAACTATTACGGAGAAGAACTTGAATATTTTCCTCTAATGGTCCCTGGTGGTACCTTTCCGGGCGGTATCTCACTTGGCGATATCGATAATGATGGAATAGTTGAGATGGTTTTCCAGACCGATTATCCCACCAGCGGTAGACCTATCCAGAGGATCTTCGTATATAAACTCACCGGTGTTCCCTATATTGAAGAACGTTTCCCCTGGCCTATGAGCTGTCATGACCCGCAACACACGAATAATCTTAATTTCCGGATGCCTACCTCCGTTAATGATGGGAAAACCCCCAACCTGCCGTCAGCAATAACCCTGACCAACTACCCCAATCCGTTCAACTCATCGACGGTTATCGAATACGCGGTTGAGGAAAAGGGTGAAGTTCAATTGGAGATATACAATCTTCTGGGTCAAAGGGTATCGATATTGGTTGATGATGAAGTTTTAACGGGTAAACATTCGGTTAGATGGAACGCGGATAGGTTTTCATCGGGGATATATTTCAGCGTGTTGAAAACGGGAGATGTAAAACACACCCGGAGGATGGTGTTGTTGAAGTAAGATTTTCCCGGCAGGTCGGGAGACCTGCCGGGCACAGTATTGAAAGCG
>WJIJ01000011.1 GCA_014730345.1 Candidatus Zixiibacteriota bacterium
ATATCAGATTCACGCATGATCAAATACTCGGTATCATCAACAGTTACTTCCGTGCCGGAATACTTTCCGTATAAAACCTTGTCGCCGGATTTTACACCCGGTTCAATGGTTTTACCGTCATCAGTTACTCTGCCGGTTCCCACCGCGACAATTTCGCCTTCCTGCGGCCTTTCTTTGGCCGTGTCGGGGATAATTATCGAACCCTTCTTAGTCTCTTTTTCCTCCAGGGGCTTAATTAATACTCGATCCGCGAGCGGTTTTATGTTCATTACTCTCCTCCTATAGTGAATTGTACTATAATGATTTACACTTTGATAATTAGCACTCGTTTAAAATGAGTGCTAATACGTTTTGAACGCCGAATTTAAATGTTGGTTCCACCTGTGTCAAGAAAAATCTACCCGAATTCAAACTTTTTTTATATAATTTATAAAAGGAGAAGACCGAATGAAATTTTTTGCCACCCTATTTACATTGATGTTAATAATCTGTGGCTGTGCCTCACACCAAAAAGGCGGCAGTGCGGATGAAAAAAGTAACGCCTGGGATCAATCACTCGAACTGAAAATCCTCAGCCGGTCAACGGGATATGCCATGGGCTCCCCCTTCGATATGAAAATGAGCCTTACTAATATTTCCAGCGATACCATCAAGCTTCAATTCGCCAAAACCGGGGCATTCGATTTCTTTATCTACCGTAAGAACGAACTGGTGTACAGGTACTCCGAAGATGGTAATTATCCCACCGGCCTGAAATCACTGACCCTCGCGCCGGGGGAGTCGAAGATACTGGGCGGTATATGGAACAGCAGAACCCGCATGGGGCACTGGGTGCGGGGCGGAAGATACAAAATGATCGGAATTGTCAATACCGATCCACTGATTATATCCGATATTTTGGAGTTTGGGCTCCATGATTAATCACACTTGAATAGCCATTCCTAAAAATGGTAAAAATTTGCACAGTTGTAGTTGTAAAAATTCCATGACTTAATTCGCGATTAATTTTATTTACGTTAAATTCTGCCTGATAATTATATATACGTAAAACACTATTATAAAAATACTAACAAGTTACAAGGCATATTAATAACACCTTTCAATAGTATCGATATCGGAGGTAATAGATAATCCGGCTGAGGATCTTATGGCATATTATTTGCACATTTTATAAAGGAAATGCAAAATTCTATCTCCACCCAAGAACCGCAGGCGCAGATTTAATATGTTAATCCTATCTTTCACAATAAAACTAATCATTAAATTAACTTCATTAAAATCACGAAATGCTTATTGCATAGCAGGTAAGCCCCTCGGAATGAGGGGCTTTTAAATTGGGATTACATGTTACAAATATTAAAAGTTTGTCATATTATAAAATTGAACTTGACTTGGTCAAGAAAATCCTTAATGCTTCAGGGGCATCATACAGAATTGGATTTTCAAATCACAAGAAACATAGGTTGAGTAAAATTTGGCCCTAAATTGAAAAACATATAATGAGTAGCGTAGTATGCTTTGTTCAATCGATCTGGTATAGGCTATTCAGTTACTAATATTTTAAGGTATAGGAATTACTATTAACGCAGGAGGAATCATGAGCAAAAAGGTGCTGACCTTAACTTTAGTTTTCGCGATGACCGTTTTCGCGGCAACCGCGCTGGCGGATTGGGATCCGCCGGATGGTCATAAAATGCATTACCCGCAGATGCCCGATGAACTCGGCTGGGATGTAAACGCCACATGGCCGGTCCTTTTGGGAGATGACTGGCGTTGCTCCCAATCAGGCCCCGTCGAAGATATCCATTTCTGGGGTTCATGGCGGCATGATATTCAAGGGCAGGTAGTCAACTTCGTCGTAAGGATTTACTCTGACATCCCCGCTAATCAGAGCCCTACCGGTTACAGCATGCCCGGTAACTTACTGTGGGAAGAGGTTATTCACAACTTCTTAATACGTCCCTACGATCCGCCTGTCTACGAAGGCTGGTATGATCCCGTTACAGGCGAATATTTCTTTGACGACCATAATCATTACTTCCAGTATAATATCACCGATATACCCAACCCCTTCGAACAGCAACAGGATAGCATATACTGGCTGGTTATTTCCGCCAATCTCGCTGATCCCAACAACACCCATTGGGGATGGAAGTCATCTATCGACCACTTCAACGATGATGCCGTGTGGTCGTTCCAGGATGAGAACTGGATAGAGATGTATGAACCTCCCGATTTTCAACAATCCCTCGACTTATCTTTTGTAA
Organism: Candidatus Zixiibacteriota bacterium; assembly: GCA_014730345.1. GTDB lineage: Bacteria > Zixibacteria > MSB-5A5 > UM-FILTER-46-8 > UM-FILTER-46-8 > WJIJ01. The sequence continues at coordinate 2,268 of WJIJ01000011.1, forward strand.
TTACCGGCGGTGAGCCCCCGGCTGATACCTGCCTTGACTGTAGCATTGATGTCCGCCCCGACCTGGTGCCCTGCGATGGATCCGTTCCCATCCAGTTCCAGATCGATGTTACCAATTGCGGTTCCACAACTGTTCCAGTCTATGGTGAAATATATCCGACCATCGGCGACTGCGCCACCGGTTCACCATTCGACTTCAATATCAACCGCCTGCTGACCGGCTCGCTGGCTCCGGGCGCGACTTTCACCGGCTATTATTTCTATGCCGCCGGAAACAGGTGCGCCATGAACCTCTCGCTGGTCGCTATCAACCTCGATGTGGGTACCGCGGTTGACAGCTGGTATGACCGTTGTTGCGATGAGTTCTATTTCACCAGCCCGTTCGAAAGAAGCGGACCGCCGGAAGGAGTATGGGGTTCTGAAGGCTCAATGTTCTACTCTGTTGACGAAACAGAGGCTCTTCCCACGGTTACCACCCTGGGACAGAACTACCCGAATCCGTTCAATGCCAATACTATTATTCCGTTTACATTGGCTAACGACGGTGAAGTCAGCCTGAAGGTTTATAACCTCGGCGGTCAGTTGATAGAAACTTTAGTAGAAAGCAATATGAACGCCGGATACCATACTATCAGCTGGGATGCTTCCTCGATAGCCAGCGGTGTTTACTTCTACACCTTAAAGGTCGATGGTCAAACCATGACCAAGAAGTTGCATTTGCTTAAGTAATTTCTAAAACCGCGATGCCTCGTTTCCCCGCTTCGGCGGGGAAAGGCTCTCGCGGCTTCTTTTGTATTCTCATTCCCGCGCAGGGGCTTGTTGAAAAACGCGTTACGTGTGGCATGTTTATTTTACCTCGATTTATCAAGGTAAAATAAGCATGTTAAGTTCAAGAACATGATCTTTGAATAAATGGCACATCCCTCGTCATTCCCGCGGAGGCGGGAAACTACATCCTTCCTGAAATTCCCGCGGAGGCGGGAATCCATTTTTAAATAATATCAGGCGGTCGGAAGAACTTCCTGGATACTCCGGATATTTTCGCTTTAAATATAAAACGCCGGGCTAAAACCCGGCGTCGCATTCAGGGAGAGTCAAGAGACTATTAGAGTGAATCTACTACCAAACCATCTTTTAATTTTATTACCCGGGGGATATTATTAGCTATCTGGCGGTCATGGGTGATCACAATCAGAGTAGCTCCGTCCCGGTGAAGCTCGTGAAAAATCTCCATGATCGAACCGCCGGCGACCGAATCGAGGTTTCCGGTCGGTTCATCGGCCAGTATTATCGCCGGATTATTGGCAAGGGCGCGGGCGATAGCAACTCTCTGCATTTCACCGCCGGACAACTCAGTAGGTTTATGTTCGGCCCTGTCGGCGAGTCCAACCCTGTCCAACAGTTCCATAACTCTTGATTTACGCCTTTTTGGACCTATACCGCCGAAGATAAGAGGAAGTTCAACATTCTCATACGCGGAAGCATAGGGCAAGAGATTGAAATTCTGGAATACGAATCCGATTTTACGGTTGCGGATATCCGCCAAACGGTTCGGTTTAAGATCGCTGACCTTTGCGCCGTCAAGAATGTAGTCTCCGGACGACGGGGCGTCGAGGCATCCCATTATATTCATCAATGTTGACTTCCCGGAACCGGAAGGTCCAACAATGGCGATAAACTCATTTTCTTCTACATCCACATTTATATCTTTCAATGCCTCTACCGAGACCTTGCCGCTGTTATACTTCTTGTTTAATTCTTGCATCTGAATTAAAGGCATTATATTCCTCTCATTTAGAACTATTACTCATACCTCAATGACTCAGCCGGGTTTATTTTCGCCGCGCGTCGCGAGGGAAAGAATCCGGCCAGAAAAGCTATTATGGTTAAAATTATAGCGGTTATAACGGCTATTTCTACAGAAACGACAGGTTTACCTAAAAATTTCAACGCTTCGTCTTCAATGGGAATCTGCCGAATCACTCTTATTATTATCCCGGCGATTAAAAAGCCGACAAAGCCCCCCGACACGCCAATCATCAGGGCTTCGAGAATGAATTCCCAGAGGATATATCTTGGTTTGGCTCCCATGGCCATTTTCACCCCGATTTCACGGGTTCTTCTGCGGACGGTAACATACATTATGTTCGCCACTCCCACGCCGGCAACCAGCAGGGTCAGACCGCCGATTATTCCCATGAATATCTGGATGCCCAGGAGAACATTGGTCATGATCTGCTGGGTTTCAATCGTATCCCACATGTGCAAAGCCCGTTCATCATTGGGATCGAATTTATATTTACTGCCCATGACCCTGTAGACTTCGCGCTTGGCGAATTCCACATCCTCGCTCACTTTGGGCTTAAAAATAAATACGTCGAGGTAAACATCGCCGAAGATAGTGCCAAAGGTGGTCATAGGGATAACTACTTTCTCGTTATCGGGCCCGGAATACATATTAGTTTGCTCTTTGGGTATCATAACGCCAATGACCGTAAAGGGCACCCGATTGATGTAAACCAGCTTGCCCACCGCTTCTTCGCCCTTGAACAATTTCTCGGCGGTTTCATTTCCGAGGAAGGCGACCCTGCGCTTTTCGTCAAGGTCTTTCTGGTTGATGAACCGGCCTCCCTGCATTGGGATGTGATAGCGCAGATTCTCGTATGAAGGAGTAACGCCGGTGCAGTGCCTTCCCATTAATTCTTCGCCGTACCTGATATCAACGCCCCACCTGGAGAATTCGCCCCCCACCTCTTCTATTGCTGGAATACGCTGTTTAATTAAGCTCATATCTTCGGGCTTCATCCATATACGTCTCCCATGGGGAAGCCCTTTGTATGATTTGGATGTCTGTCCGGGCCAGACAATCACGATTCCCTTGCCCATGGCAGTATTACCCGCCTCAAGCTGGCGCTTCAAACCCTCGCCAAAGGAAAGCAACATGATAATTGAGACGGTACCCCAGGCGATAGCCATGATGGTGAGGGTGATTTTTTTGCGTTGTTTATTGAAATCAGATATAAACAGCCGCAGTAAGTACCATAGATGTCTCATAATCTAAGCGCCTCCACCGGATTAAGTTTCGATGCCCTTCTCGCGGGAAAGAAACCGGATATAAACCCGATAATGCCTAAAAGCAGGGCGGCAAAAATTGCGATATCCGTGGAAATCGCCGGAGTGCCCACATATTCCTCGAGCTCAAACACAGGAAAGGCCTTCATAATTACCCCGGAAAAGATAATTCCGAGAACTCCGCCGATAAATGTTATAAGCAATGTCTCCGCCAGAAGCTGGGTAAGTATAAACGATGCCCTCGCGCCTAATGCCATCTTTATCCCTATTTCCTTGGTTCGCTCTTCTACCACGGCGTTCATAATATTGGAAACCCCGATGCCGCCCACTATCAATGTAAAGAATCCCACGATACCCAAAAAGACGTTCATACCCAGGAACAGCTGGTCGAAAAATTCATCATTTTGAGTAGTGTCCCATTCCCATAAAGCTTCATCGTCTTCTGGATTGTATTTATATTTGCGGGCAAGCACCTGGTTGATTCTCGTGCGCATATATTCCGATTCGGAAGCGACAACCGGTTTAACCACGATGTTGTTCAAGTAGCGCCGGCTGAACATAGAACGGAAAGTTGAATAGGGAATGAATGTCTTGGTTTTATCGCGCCCGGAATAGGAGGAATTCTGGTCCTTATCGATCATTACCCCAATCACGGTAAACGGCACCTGGTTTATCAATATGGTTTTGCCGACAGCGTCTTCTTCACCGAAAAGCTCTTCTTTGAGTTCAAAACCGATAAATGCCACCCGGCGTTTTTCCTCAAGGTCCTTCGGGCTGATATATCTTCCACCACGTTGAGGGATAAGATTGCGCATTACCCCGAACTCGGCGTTGCTCCCGGTTACCTGGCCTACATATACTTCGTTGCGATAAGATACGGTGGTAGACCAGTTTGTATTTTCCGGTGACGCGTATTTTATCTCCGGAATCTGGCTTTTGAGCAACTCGACATCCTCGGCATGCAAGTGTATTCTACGCCCCTTGGGATTTCCTTCATAGGGCATGCTCATAGTGCCCCCCCATATAATAACAATCGCCTCGCCCATTCCATGCTGGGCTTTTTTCTGGGAGGATTTCATTCCATTCGAAAATCCAAGCAGGAGCACGATCGATGCCGTTCCCCATAGAATGCCGAAAGTGGTTAACGCGGTGCGCAGTTTTTGGCCCTTCAGGTCACGATAGAACTGGCTGAAAAAAAGGAATATCTTCATTATTCAATTTCTTTCGGAGGTCTTTCCACGACCAGTGTGTTTTCGGCGAGCCCTTCGAGAATTTCAACATTTAGTCCATCGGACAAACCGGTTTTAATGAATACCTTTTCAATCGATTCCTCGTTGGTAGTATCTTTCATTACTTCGACATAGGTGGAATCATCCTCGTAATGCACCAACCGCTCGGGAACTACGAGGATATCATCTTTTTTATTGATAACCACTTCGGCGTTAGCGGAATATCCCGCTCTCAGCATTTTCTCGCCCGCTCTGGTTATCTTTATCCATACATCGAAGAGGATAGTATTGTCTTCTTTACGTGCTTTGGGGCTTATTTTGTAAAGCACTCCTTCTACTTTTTCATCGGGGAGCGCCCCGACTTTGATCGTAACTATCATTCCTTCTTCGAGTTTACCCACATCTATCTCATCCACGGTCCCCTTGAAAATCAAATCATCCATTTTGGCCATATTCAGGAGCTCAGTTCCCGCCTGGTAAGAGGTAAGGGGAACCACGGGATCGCCTCTGTCGACATTAAGGTCGAGAATAGTGCCGGTAATGGGAGCGCGGATGACCGATTCGGTGTTCTTGTTGCCGAGATTAGCGCGTCCATTTTCGAGAAGGCTCAGTTTTTCCTTGGCGAGTTTATAACGAAGTTCGGTTTCTTCGTAGTCGCGCTTTTTATTATCAAAATCCGATTCAGAGATGTGGTCCTTAGCCAGCAGAAGCTGGGCGCGTTCAAATTCCTTCTTGGAATTGTCATACGCTACCTTGTAAATCTCAACATTTTTGGTCGCTTCGGCGAATTCGAGGGGAGTGGGGTCGGGTTTTATTTCCATCAAAGGTTGCCCTTTAGCCACATAGTCGCCCACTTCTATCATTAGATTGTCGACGATTCCGGAAATTTTGGATTTAACTCCCACCTCGTTATTAGGTTGTATCTCGCCGACGGCGAGAGCTTTATCGACAATAGTGCCCTTTTCTACTGGAAATGTTTTTATGCCGTTTTGCGCTTTCCCGTTCCCCGAGAAAAACGCGAACCATACTGCCGCAATTACTACTGCTATTGCTAAGATAGCGCCTGCTTTTTTTATCATAGGGGTTCTCCGGATTGTTATTATTAAAAACTCTAAACTTATATACGGGCTATAAAAATTGAGGTTTCATTGATTATGTTTTGTTTTTATTAGACCTGCCATTAATTTCATTTGTTGCGTTTGGTGTTCATTAAATTGACACTCCCCTTATAAACCGGAAAAATTGTATACCGCGTTTCGTTAAAAGTATGGGAATCGGTCAATACATCCTCGAATTTGTCCTATAGTAATACTGGAATAGAAATTCTTATCGGTTGCGTCCCAAGGAAATAACATTTCCACAAGATGGCACCGGGGTTGCAGAAGTAATCAGCGGATAATAATTCTATTTCGAGGGAGAGTTTAGATATGGTCATAAACAATAGTCTCTTCAATGGCAACGCTCTTAACGCATTATACGGACTGCAGAATTCGCTGGCTTCGAATTTCGAGAAACTGTCCAGCGGAAAGCAGATTAACAAAGGTTCTGACGATCCGGCCGGGCTGGTTATAACCCAGCAGATGAGAGCGGAGATTGCCGGTCTCGAGCAGGAAATTCAAAGCCTTGAGAATTATTCAAGTAAGTTAACAGTTACCGACGGCTACCTCGGTTCACTCTCCGATAAGCTTCAAGACATGAGATCAAACGCCCTCGCGGCGGCAAATGAAGGCGGCGTTGATGAGAGCCAGAAAGCCGCGTTGGACGCGGCGGTGCGCAGTTCCGTTTCAAGCTATAATGAACTGGTCGAAGATGCCGCGTTCGGAAAACAAGCATTACTCGACGGCTCAGAGGGAAGCGAAGTCGATATAAGCAAGCTTGAGCAACTCGACTTAAGCACTCCCGAAAAAGCCGCCGAGGCTGTAGAAAAGATCGACGCGGCTATCGAAGAAGTCAATAACGCCCGCGCCGAAGTAGGGGCCACCCAGGCCAATGAAGTTGATGCCCAAATCCGCAATCTGCAAACCACCGTTCAAAACTTAAACGGGGCGCGGTCGGTAATCGAAGATACCGATTATGCCAAAGAGTATAGCAGTATGGTCGCCAATGAGATATTACTGCAAACTACCATGGCCATGATAGGGCAGGGGAATATCCTCGGCGCTATGGCCACCAGTATGTTGAAATAACTGAAGTTAGTTTTCTCCTTATCTCCTGCGCGGTATATCACCTTCCGCCCGGGCATGGATTGCCCGGGCTGTTTTATTTTTATTGCACCTTTAATTTATAAATTCTAATGCCCAATTCATTATTTCATGTGAATCCGGGAACATTATCATAAAAAACCCCATTGATTACATGATATGCAACAGGCGAGAAACGAAAAAGCAATGCCAACTACGAAAATTGTACCCAAATTTCTAATTCTGATTATATTCTTATTCACTTTAACGTACAATCTGCTAACCATTAATTCAAACGGAGATACTGTAATGGATATAGAAGAAAGAAGCGGTGTTATCACCATGAAAGGCAATCCCATGACCCTCGTCGGCGCCGAACTCAAAACCGGGGATAAAGCCCCTGATTTCCAGGTAACAGGCAACGATTTAGCCCAGGTTGAGTTTAAAGAGTTCAAGGGGAAGAAAATTATCCTGTCTACTGTTCCTTCTCTGGACACGCCGGTATGCGATGCCGAAACCCGTCGTTTCAACGAGGAGGCTGGTAAACTCGGCGATGATGTAGTAGTGCTTACTGTAAGTATGGACCTGCCTTTCGCCCAGAAACGCTGGTGCGGAGCGGCCGGAGTAGAAAATGTGATAACCCTTTCCGATTACCGTGATGCCAGCTTCGGTAAAACCTACGGAGTGCTTATAAAAGAATTACACTTGCTTGCCAGAACCGTTTTTGTTATAGATGAACAGGGCGTGATACGCTATGTGCAGGTAGTTAAGGAAACGACTGACGAACCGGATTACGACGAGGTTATCGAGGCGGTTAAAGGATTAGCTAACTAATTATTAATCATAAAATTACAGGAGTTGAGAGATATGAAGAGATCTCAAGTTTACAAATGTGAAGATTGCGGCGCGGTAGTAGAAGTATTATCCGGCGCCGGGTGCGGCAGTGATGTTCAATTATCCTGCGGCGACAAACCTTTTAAACTAATGACCGAGAACACAACCGATGCCGCCCAGGAGAAACATGTGCCGGTGGTGGAAAAGGTTGACGGCGGTTTCAAGGTAACCGTGGGCAGTGTGGAGCATCCCATGGAAGAAAAGCACTGGATCGAGTGGATTGAAGTTATGACCGAGGATGGCAAATCATACCGCAAATTCCTCAACCCCGGCGATAAACCAACCGCCACCTTCCATATCGATGCCGACAAGGTTACAGCTCGTGAACATTGCAACTTACATGGACTCTGGAAAGGATAAGTATTATGAATAAGAAGGTAGAAGAAGGATTCAACAATCAAATTAACGCTGAATTACATTCAGCCTATCTATATTATTCGATGTCAGCATATTTCGAGGACTTGAACCTCAGTGGTTTCGCCAGCTGGATGAGAGTTCAGGCGCAGGAAGAACTTTTTCACGCGTCTAAATTCTACGATTTCATCTGCGATCGCGGCGGCCGGGTTCTTATGCAACCCATCGACGCTGTCGATACCGAATGGGAATCGCCCCTGGCCGCTTTCGAAGCCGCCTACGGGCACGAAAAGTATATCAGCGACCGCATCAACAAGCTGGTGAAGCTGGCTCGCGAGGAAGGCGATGTAATGGCGGAAAATTTCCTGCAGTGGTTTGTGCAGGAGCAGGTTGAGGAAGAAGCCACCGCCGATGAAAAGGTGCAGGAGATCAAGATGGTTGGCAACCAGGGTCAGGGTTTGTTCATGGTCGACCGCGAACTCGGCCAGCGAACATTCACCATGCCTGCCGACGGCGAGTAATTTCAGAATATGCCTGTTATTCTTGTCGTTTCATTGACATAGTAACGCGAAAAATTGAAGCATGTTGCCGGGAACCTCCGCCGCCGCGGGAAGGATTGCCCGGCATCTATATTTGAGGAGCGTAAATTTTGGAGCAACTAACCATCAAGCCTATCGGCATTATCCATACGGGTTTTAAGGAGAAGAAGGGCACTCCCATCCAGGGCGGCCTTTTCCCCGACACCGAAGGAAGGGCGGAGATTTTCCCTGAATACCATGAGTGTTTGAAAGACCTCGATGGTTTCAGCCACCTGATTTTCCTCTATCATTTTAACCAAAGCGGCAGTTGGAAACCGCTGGTTGTTCCATATCTCGATGACACAGAGAGAGGAGTTTTCTCCACCCGCGCGCCGCGGCGGCCAAATCCAATCGGTATGACCGTGATTGAACTGGTTAAAATTGAAAAGGGCGTTATCTATTTCAACCGGGCGGATATGCTTGAGGGCACTCCGCTTGTAGACATCAAGCCATTCGTGCCCAAAATCGACGCGCCGGAAATCAAGAAACTCGGCTGGCTGGAAAAACGGAAACTTGACAGGAATTCCGAGGATGACCATCCCGGCACCGCCGATGAGAGATTCTGAGGTTGTTTCAGGCATCGCGAAGGATTAAACAATAGCGTAAACTACCGAATTTTCTATTGATATTCCCCCGCTAATTCTTTAATTACTATATTATCCGGAAGTGCGGAAAATGTACAACACGCAAACCATTTTTGATTTGACTATGGAGTAATAAAGATGGCCGAAAATCCCTTAAGAAACCTGTCCAAATTTGGCCAGAGTATCTGGCTCGATTATATAACCAGAAGCATGATAAAAAGCGGGGAGCTTGATAAATTAATCGAAAACGATGGAATCTCCGGGATGACCTCCAATCCCTCTATATTCCATCAGGCGATGATAAAAAGCCCCGATTACGAAACAGCGTTAGTTGACCTGGCCAAAAGCGGCGCGTCAACCGGCGTGATTTATGAAACCCTGGCGATTGAGGACATACAAGCCGCCGCCGATCACTTAAAACCCATTTATGACCAAACCAAGGGCAAAGACGGCTTCATCTCGCTTGAGGTTTCCCCCGAGCTGGCTTACGACACCAACGCCACTATAGAAGAAGCTAAACGATTATGGGATCGCGTCAAACGTCCCAACCTGATGATAAAGGTTCCCGGCACCCAGGAAGGGCTCCCGGCTATTGAGACCTTGCTGGCTGAGGGTTTGAATATCAATATCACCCTGCTATTCTCGCTGGATAATTACGCCCAGGTCCGCGAAGTTTATATGAGCGCGCTGGAATCTCGGTTGAAAATGAACAAGCCGATAGATAATATCGCCTCGGTAGCCAGCTTTTTCATCAGCAGGATTGATACCCAGGTAGATAAAAAACTGAACGAGCTTATCCAATCCGGCACAACCGATGCCAAAGCGCTCCTGGGCAAGGCGGCGGTTGCATCGGGCAAAATCGCGTATCATGATTTCTTCAACGATTTCAACCGCGCGCGTTTTAAAGAATTAAAAGATAAAGGCGCGCGGGTTCAGCGTCCGTTGTGGGCATCTACAAGCACCAAAAATCCTGATTACAGCGACGTTCTTTACGTGGAACCGCTTATCGGGCAGGATACGGTGAATACACTTCCCATGAAAACAGTCGATGCTTTCCGCGACCACGGCGTTGTGCAGGCAACTATCGAGCAAAACCTCAATGATGCTTATGAAGCGTTGGAAAAAATCGAGGGGCTGGGCATCAGCATGAAAGAAGTTACTGATAAGCTTCAGAAGGATGGCGTACAGGCGTTTATCGACTCCTGGAAGCAATTGATGGAGGGCTTGGAGGAGAAGCGCATTTCGCTGGTGGG
>WJIJ01000012.1 GCA_014730345.1 Candidatus Zixiibacteriota bacterium
ATCCGTTTCCAATGGAATCGGCGGTGCCGGGGCGATTTCAATATTGTCGATTACCTCGGTTTCGGAGTCAAGGATTGTAAGAGTTGCGGTCGCTCCCCGCGGAATCGCTATACCTCTTCCATCGCCCGGTAGATTAGGCGCGCCAGCATTATTCGGAAGGAAAGCTCCCGGTATCTGAACATTTTTCATGGGGATTCCATCAACCTCGATCTCGGTTATCATTAAATTTTCGATGGAAAAAACTACCTCTACTCCCGACATTCCCTGGCTGGTGAGGTTAAAACCAGGATCGCCCCAGGGATTATCGAATGTAATTAACTCGGCGTTACTTTCCGCGGCGAAAGGTATCGCGCAGAGAGTTGCTATTAGGATTAAATACAGCGGAAACCTCATAACTAATCCTTCCTGATATGTGGAATAATTTAAAATCTAAATAGAATAAATTCAATCCGCGATAAGCAGATTCTCTTACCGCAAAATTCTGTTTTATATAAATCCATAAAAAACATTAGCACCACCACAGTTTATAATTCTAATAAAACATTTTACCATCCAATGTCAATCGATAATCTTCAATTGCGTTACCCGAAATCTGTTTACATTATTAGTAAAACATTCTTATGGGCTTAAGCGATTATCTCTCGCCGTTAAACCGAAACAAACTGGAAATGCCGCGGCGTTTGCGGAAAATTATATTTCAAATCTATATTGACATTTCATAACAGTATTCATTATTTTAAATAAGGTTCGGAAAAACAACCAAACCACATTTTTTCTACATTAATTCTAAGCGCAGTCTAAAATAACTAAATAATGAAAGAAAATTTGGCGCCGGATTGAATAAGCTTATTTGATTTTTTGCATTCAACAATCAATTCGCCGTATTGATATAATCATTGATGATAAACAAAAGCGATTTATCTCATGGATCAGGAGATATGAAAATCGCAATTACACGAGGTTTGTTATGTTTAAAACAGCTACCATAATCGCGGCATTGATATTTATTGCATCGGTAAATGCTGTTGCCGTGCCGGGAGACACCATCGGCACCAGGATTTACGGCGGTGAGACGCCGGATTATTGCGTTTCAGCGATTGAAGTTGAAAACGGGGAATTGGTAATCGCAGGATACACCCAGACCCTGGATAACGGCGATACTGATATATGGGTTTTCAAGCTAAATGCCGAAGGCGATATGCTCTGGGAAAAGACCTATGGAGACGATGGCAACGAGACCGCCTATGACTTAGACCGGACGGCCGACGGGGGTTTCATCATAATGGGAGATATAAACGCGCCGGGCTCCGATGACCGGGATATATATGTATTAAGGCTCGATTCAAACGGCGATTCTCTCTGGAGCATGGTTTATGATTCCGATCTCGATTCGGATGCCGGAGCGCTATGCCCCGCGGTTGACGGGGGTTACCTTATAACCGGTTCACTGGTTTTCCAGCAACCGGATACGATCGATATCTTCCTGATGAAAATAGAAAACGATGGCGATTCTCTCTGGAGCTTGACCTATGGAGGAGAACTGCGGGATTGGGCGTACGATATGGAAGTAACCGATGACAGCGGTTATTTTATCCTCGGCCGCACCGAAAGCTTTGGCTCGGGGGGAACGGACTACTATTTGCTCAAAGTTGATTCGCTGGGCAATGAGATATGGAGTTACGCGTATGGCACAACAGATTTTGATAATCCATTTTCCATGTGCCTGACAGGTGACGGAGGCTGTATACTCGCGGGAAGTTCTTACGGGTTAGACACGAATTATGATGACTATTATGTAGTCCGGGTGGACAGTCTTGGAAACGAAGTATGGTCTTCGTTTTTTGGCGGGGAACTATATGAACGGGCCAGCGCCGTGCACCCCACACCCGATGGGAACTACCTGGTTACCGGCGGGACTACAAGTTTCGGCGAAGGAAGCTGGGATTATTACATTGTTAAATTCAATCCCGATGGCGATTCAATCTGGAGCCGGTCCTATGGAACAACCGATTATGATTTCCTGCGTTATTCCTTGACCCTGAGCGAATATAACTACCTTCTCGTGGGAACGACCGGTCATCCGGTAATTGGAAATCCCGACGCCTATTTAATGAAAGTCGAAGGCGCGTTGCCGTCGCCGGCAGTGGTTATTGACATAATCCCCGATGATCCCCCGCCTTTATTTATCCCCCGGGGTTCATCCTTCAGCTATACCGGTGAACTTACCAATGTGATCAACAGGGATGTTTATACGGATGTGTGGATCCGCGCGCGGCATATCCCCACAAACAACTATTATGGTCCCCAGACTCACTTCGATGATATCTTCCTCACCGCCGGGCAGACATTCTCCTATTACCCGGTAATTCAGGATATTCACCCGATAGCCCCGCTCGGGGAGTATAATTACATAGTCTATTGCGGCGACTATCCAACGCTTACACCTGAAGATTCTAACTATATTGAAGTGGTCATTACCGAAACCGATGGGGAGTTGAATGATGGCGGATGGGATATTTACGGCTGGGGCAAAGAATCGCCCAAAAATAGCATACTACCATCGCAGTTGGCTGGCAGTTGTTATCCCAATCCTTTTAACGCGCGTACCAACTTAGAAATATTTCTGCCCGGAGCGGGGATGGTAAAACTTGATGTGTATGATATCATGGGACGGAAAGTTGAAACACTCGCGAATGGTTTTATGGCGGCGGGAAAACACATTATCGCATGGGATGCTTCTGCCTATTCAAGCGGTATCTATTTCTACAAGCTAAATGCCGGTACAGCAAATGTAACCCAAAAAATGGTTTTAATAAAGTAGGATTAGTCGGGAATTCAACCTTAACAGACTACCAAATTCCTGTACAGACAGTATAGTATTACTACGTTTTGCTTACACAATCTTAACACAATATTAATTTGACCAAATTAATTATCGGTGCTATGTAGTCAAATTGGATTTCTACAAAGTTGAGTTGACTGAACCTCAATTTAAATGACCGATTTGACTGCGCCGTTTTTAAATAGCTCCCCGAACATTATTATCATACCATATATTTTGTTTACTTTGCCGCTTTTCATAAAAGGGGGAATGATTGACTAAAAGGATTTTAATAAATTCTTCAGTTCTTTGTATGATATTTTCGAATCTGTCCGCCGCTATGCCCCGGGAAGGATCTTTTGAATTCGACGGCGTTATTCACAACAACACCACGAGTTACCGCATCGTGGATATATGGGTGAATACCGCCTATTGCGGCAATTACCCGAATTACATTGCCGTTTATTACTCATTTGGCTTTACTATAACCGTAGCGAAAACCGGCGATAACGATAAATGGACGCTGAGTGGATGGTTTGACGAGCAAACTGAAATTGCCCCGGACAATTGTTCGTTGAATGGGATTTACCCGAATCCATTCAACGCTTCAACTACCATAAGCTACTCGATATCCCATGAAACTGATGTAAGGCTCGAGATTTTCAACCTGATGGGTCAGCGTGTCGACGTCCCGGTGGACGAACGCCAGAAACCCGGCGAATACGCTATAACGTGGGATGCTTCCGGTTTGTCTTCAGGCGTATACTTCGCCATCCTGAACACCGGTGAAAAAAGCATTTCCCGCCGAATGACCCTTGTTAAGTAGTGCCCAACTACTGCACCAGAAGCCGGGCAGGAACCTGTCCGGCTTTATTTTTTCAACCGGTCTTTGATATAAAGACGGTAAAGTTCATCCTTCAAGTAGTCATAAGCAGAGTCAACATCATCGAAGGTCTTATACATTTCCAGGTCGCTTTCGGAGATTGTTCCCCAGCGCGCCATAGCCTCGATATCGACGATTTCATTCCAATAGTCACTGCCGTACAGAATTACCGGCATCTGCTTTTTAGTTTTTCCGGTTTGGATAATGGTCATCAACTCGAATAATTCATCGAGGGTGCCAAAACCGCCCGGGAAAACCACCAGAGCTTTCGCAAGATAGAAAAACCAGAATTTGCGGATAAAAAAGTAATGGAACTCGAAAGAAAGCTCCCTTGATTGAAACGGATTGGGAAATTGCTCGAATGGAAGGCTGATATTCAAACCCACCGACTTCCCCTTTGCCTTTTTAGCGCCTTTGTTCGCGGCCTCCATAATACCCGGTCCTCCTCCGGTGCAGACCAGGAAACGTATATTCTTATCCTCGTATTCCTTGAACCACTGTGTCAGCTTTTGAGCCAATTTTGAAGCGTCCTCGTAGTAACGAGCCAGGGAAACATCCCGCAATGCCCGGTCATAACGCTTTTCAAGAACAGATGATATCCGTTTTTTCGAACCCATTTCCTTCTCAATCGCCTTCAGATTCTTCTTTGCCACTTTTTTAGGAAGAATTCTCGCGGAGCCGAAGAACACTACAGTATCCCAAACCCGGTGCTTCTGGAACCTGCTTGCAGGTTCGATCATTTCTGACAACACCCGTATTATCCGCGCCGGAGGGCTGTTTAGAAATTCGTAATTGTTGTATGCCTTGATCAACCAGTTTTCCGGATTCTTTGAGGATGTTTTTTTCTTCTTCATATTTCCTTTATGTCAATAGTTAAAAATTAATCCTGCAATATGTTATAACCGATTATCCAATTTACATCATAGCGGCTTTAACTCCAAACAAGATAAACGGTTTCATGCATAAAAAATATCAAGACCGGTCGTCAATTTAAGAAAATATTTATGCTATTATGATATAAAGGCATGTTCAATGAAAAAGTAGTTGTTTAAACGCGCGAGTTTTGTATTATATTCCCTACCCGTTAAACGAATTTAATGAACTCTGTTTACAAAAATGGAGAGGTTATGGAAAATAAATTGGTCAGGGATTTGATGGTTCCGATTGAGGAATACGCGGTAGTCGATGAAACCGCGTCATTACACGAAGCTTTCTTGGCCCTCGATAACGCGCTGATGGCTATGCCCGCCGGCAGACAGCCATACAGGGCCGTATTGGTTCAGAATGCTGAAGGCAAAGTAGTGGGAAAGATCGGGCAATTATCGTTTCTCAAAGCCCTGGAGCCTAAATACGACGCCCTCGGAGACGTGGGCTCGCTCTCAAGAGCTGGCGTCAGCGCCGGCTTTATATCTTCAATGATGGACCATTACCGGTTTTTTCAGGACGATATTCGGGATATGTGTACACAGGCAAAAAATATCAAGGTTACTGATGCCATGCATACAATTACCGAAAAAATCGATGCCGACTCGGAACTTGCGGAAGCTATGCATAAAATCGTGATGTTCCAAACCCTTTCAATTTTGGTAGTGGATGGTGAAGAAGTGGTCGGTCTTTTAAGATTGGCCGACCTTTTCGATGAAATTGCCGAAATTATCAGGAACATCAATTAGCTTATAAAGTTCATCATTGATTATTCTTAATTGAACAAACCGGGCTTGAATGATTGCATAAGGCATGGAAAACTTAACCTCGTGGGCAGTATTCATCATTGTTATAGTTGTTCTTCTGGCCGTTGACCTTTACGGATTTCAGCGGAAGGGAAGACAGATAAATGTAAAAAGCGCTCTAATCTGGAGCGCGATATGGATAGCCGTATCGCTCCTTTTCAACCTTGGAGTTTATTACTGGTATGGAACGGAAAAGGCGATTGAATTTTTGACCGGCTATCTCATTGAGAAATCTCTCAGCCTCGATAATATTTTCGTTTTCTACATGTTATTTACCTATTTCTCGGTGCCCTTGCGGTATCAGCGCCGAGTATTGTTCTGGGGAATCCTGGGAGCGTTGATTATGCGCGCGATCCTCATTGCCGCGGGTATCAGCCTGATTCATAACTTTCATTGGATAATATACATTTTCGGGGCATTCCTTATCCTTACCGGTATACGGATGATGAAAAGTACCGACGAGAAAGTTTCACCCGAAAAGAATTTGATAGTCCGGTTATTCAAGAAGTTTTTCCAGGTGAGTGACAAACACCATGGGGAAAGATTTTTTATAAAACAAAATGGCAAGATACTGGCCACTCCCCTATTCGTTACCCTGCTGGCAGTGGAAACGACGGATTTAATCTTCGCCGTGGATTCAATACCGGCTATTTTCGCTATTACTACCGATCCATTTATAGTCTATACATCGAATATTTTCGCTATCCTCGGATTGAGGGCGTTGTATTTCGCATTGGCGGGAATTATTTCTTATTTCAGCTACCTTAAATATGGCCTGTCGATAGTGTTGGTTTTCGTGGGAATAAAGATGGTTATCGTGGATTTCTATAAAATTCCGGTCCTCTACTCACTTGGTTTTATTTCAATAGTGCTGATATCCTCTATTGCAATATCCCTGTTTAAAAAGAAACCAACTGAAAAAGAAAAAGCCCGCCTTTAAAGACGGGCTTATCTCAGGTTTTATCGGAATCATTTTATTAGAGAGTACGGCCGCCAATACCATATCTGGAGAAGTGTTCGATAGTAAAATCAACGGTTCCGTCATCAATATCGTAGTCAACTTCCTGGAGTTCCCATTCACAGGTATTTGGATTCCAGTAACGTATTTCCGCGCCAGTCAAATCCTCATCATCATCCGCGAAATCTTCGATCGCCGAAAACTCAATTGACAAAGTAGCCGGGGTATTGAATACCAATCCGGACGGACCGAATTCTATAACGTAAACCATACCGCTGGCAGTCATATAAGCGGTTGAAGCCGCGGTTATTGATACAGCACTGTCAACGGCATTAGAGGGTACATTCAACTCCGCTTCATAAGCGCCAGCGTCAATTTCAACTTCCACTGCCGAATCACCCTCATCTTCAGGCTCAACTAAATTGACTTTTTCTTCAAATAAATTAATTCCATAAATCCTTCCCCACTGCTGAGCTACCGCGTCATGGCTAAACGGCTCTTTAAGATCAGCTGAATCATTTTCCGGTGATACGGGTGAATTCTGCTGACTGCAACCACCGATAATCATGGCTACGAAAAGTGCGGACGCGAGTACTAAGGTTCTGAGTACAGCATTTTTACGGTTCGACATTCATTCCTCCTGGTTCTAATTTTAACAGTATCTGTTGTCTTTCTCCGGTTCATCCATCGCAGGCAGTAGTGTTCAAATGTTAATCCATAGTGAGAAATATTTGCCCTTTTCTCATAACTCATTGATATTATGCCTGATAACAAAACATCAAATAAATCCGGATTCTTCATCTGACAATAAATGCGCAGATAAATTATTGGTTAAATACCACACATATCGTTTTCGCCCAATATCTCTTAAGTAAGGCGAAATTCTATCTTCAATTGTCTCTAATACCTCTTTGTAGCGTATGATTACATAAATAACGAAAACCCTCACTGAAATATTGAATTAATTTATTAATTTTGTGATTTATTATTTGGTCAACTGCTCTTATATATATGACAATCAACGTATTACGTTATTTATATATTTACGCAGTATTGTTAAGAATTTCCAACTGCTTCCGATAAGTAAAACAGACAACGGTTTAGAGAACAAAAATGATTGTAGTATTATTAAAAGGTGGGTTTAAGTGTTTTTAGATTCCTTTACAAAAATCGAAATTAGAGAATTGATAACTTCGCATATATACTCAACAGCTTTTGAAAATGATTTGGACAAACCGGTATCGTGCTTTAAAGGTTTGGCCGGAGAATTTCCCGAAGACGGCTTATTCCCTATCCATATCAACCCCAGTAATATTAACAATATACGGGAGGGCGATATGGATAAACTCTCTAACGACCCCTATATTCCCGTCAACAAAGCCCGTGAAATCTGCGAAAAAACGGAGTTAGCCGTCGATTTTTGAATACTCTTCTACCGCTGCGTAACCGTCAAAAGAAAAGCTCAACGCCCCGTTGAGCTTTTCTTATTTTAAAATTACTCCATTAAATATTACTTGAGCAATACCACTCTCTCAGTACGGGAGTAGGCGCAGTTTTTCAACTTCATGAAATATATACCCGATGAATAACCGGACGCGTCCCATGAAACCCTATAATCTCCGCTTCGTTTGAATCCATCAAACAAAACCGCTACCTTTTGCCCTAAAAGATTATATATTTCGAGACCAACTTCGCCATCCTGAACAATATTGTACTCTATGCTGGTAACCGCGTTGAATGGATTAGGGTAGTTTATGAGTTTCAACTTTTCAGCCACTGGAACTACGGATGAGTCTTCGACACCGGTCATTCCCACATTCATTATTACAGGAATTTTAACATTAAGATGATAGGGGTCATTGGTATGGAGGTCCAGAATGCCATAAAACCTGCCATCATAATGGTCTCCCGCAGAGCATGTTATATTAATGTCCTGGTAATCCAGCGATGCTATTTGTCCATAGTCATTGTCTGCGGCTACCCAATCAAATTCGCCGGGGGGTTGACCGCAGGAAAACCGGATGGCTTTGCCCGCGCATGGATAAACAGGTTCACCTTTAGCCACATGCAATCCCACGGTTCCTGTTTGGTTCTCGATACCGGTAGTATAATATCTGATAGAGTTACCCTCATCTATTGATTCATACTGAAATACAATGATGTCCGGAGCAGTCAGGACTATCTGGAATGTATAGAAATAAGTTGGATTTCCGGAATCCGGTATATCGTCCCATGTTATAACCACGCTGTCCTGACCATTGGAATAGAAATACACGGCTCCAGCCGCGTCCGGGTAAAGATTCGCCCAGTACGGAGCGAGCAAAGCATTAGGAAGGTCGGGGTCCGGGATAGGCCAGCCGGTAGAACGGAAAGAAGTGCTGTCGGTGAACGACGCCCAACCGTTACTGCAAACGCAAATGCTGTTGTAGGATTCTCCGTAATAATTAAAATCAAATCCAAAATCAATATGCCCGGTATTGCTCATGTTTGGATCACTTCCAGGGAACTCGATTTCTTCGCCTATATCGGTTATATCGACCCAATCGTATTCTGGTCCGCCCGACTGGTCAGAATCAAACCAGAAATAACCTAATGAATCCTGAAATGATACTTCTTTAAACTGAAGACGGTAGTATAAATCTCGTTCTCCCATATTGCCAAGGGTCAAAATCTCGGTTGTTTCACCCCCGCTGGGAACATTGAACGCAAGGGTATCGGGATCCCAAACAAATTCGACCAGATCCCGGTACATAATAGGTTGTTGAGTATAGTTGCCGATACCGCATGATTCATAAGGGATATATCCATAACCATCATCGCCCCAGCCTCTTCCCCAGCTGTTCTTTATTATCCAGGCCCCATGACCGCCGCACATGTTATCGTCCCAGCCTACAAGTTCCACGGCATGGTTGGTAGGGTCCGTGTATTCATGGAAATAGCAATTGTATTGGAAATCCTGATAGACGGTAAAACATGTCGATAAAGGGCTGTATAAAAGGGCGTTCTTCAGCGCGATGATGTTGTTGGGTACATGGCGGTAATCGTCGATCCAGGCGACAAAATTACATGTATCCTGCTCGCAATCGGACTGGTATGCGAGGTACGGGTAACATTCCTCCTCAATGGCTCCATAGTCCCTATAGAATTCCATGGCATTAACCGGGTCACCCCCGCCGCACCCCTGTCCGAGTTCGTTACAATCGAGAACCTGTTGTTCCGAAAGGTCCCATTCCCCAGAATCAGCCAAAAGCAATGCCGATTCAAAAGCGGAAGCGACTGAAAATATCCAGCACGAACCACAGCTTCTCTGGTTTTTCGCCGGGGTAACCCCTCCCATCTCACGCCAATCCCATACATCCTGTGTGCAAATAAGCGGAGGTTCGGGAAGCTGATTAATTGCTTTATAGATCCGTTTGGTTTCCTCGGAAATTATCAGCCCGAGATACCTTTCTTCCCCGTTTTCATCAATGTAAATTTCCGGAGGAGTATTGTCGATTTGCTGGGCCGCGATAGACCCGGCAATAAATGACCATAAGATAATTAACAAGAGGGAAGCTGAACGCCGCATGTGTCTTATTCCGTCCTTCCTTTAGATTATCATCCTTAATTAAATTTTAGCATTGTCTACTAAGTACTACCGTTTATTTCAGGAAGACCATTCTTCCAGTTATTACGTTTTCACCCGCTCT
This sequence comes from Candidatus Zixiibacteriota bacterium, assembly GCA_014730345.1. Taxonomy (GTDB): domain Bacteria; phylum Zixibacteria; class MSB-5A5; order UM-FILTER-46-8; family UM-FILTER-46-8; genus WJIJ01. Next base: position 10,082 of record WJIJ01000012.1, read on the forward strand.
GAATTTATAGAAATATATTCCGGATGAATATTCGGAGGCATCCCAGCGAAAAACATGATTCCCGGGATGAAGATATTCATCTGCAAGCACTTCAATTCGTTGACCAAGCAGATTATAAACCTCAAGCAATATATCCGCGCTTTCGACGAGGGTTATCCCCAAATCTGTCCGGGGGTTAAATGGGTTGGGGCTGACAACTACCTTCGGATTACTGCCTGAAACAGACCCGGCGGTCAAATCCGTTTCCATAAATGGAAAATCCACTATGTTGTAATCGAGAACACCCCAATCTCCGGAATAGTCGTTAATTCTGTTATGCCCGGAACTAAGTATATGAAAAGTAGTATCGACCTCGGCAATAACCCTTCCTAATCCCGGTCCTGGTGAGATTCGCAATTTATACTGATAAGTTCCTAACGGCGCGTAACCGGGGATAAGGTGCCTCAGGGTCGTAAAAAAGCCTCCATAGCCGAGTATGTTTACCTCAACAGGTCCGAAAACAGGTCCGTAGAGGGTGGAATCAGGTAACACTAATGCCGAAGCCAGCCAAGCCCTCAAAGGATAGTCCGATGTGTTGATACAATATGTTTCCACTTTCAAGGAATCGCCGGTATGGGCAAGATAGGGGATTATATTCCTGATTTTAAAATTTAATTTCGGCCATACGGTCATAGAGACCGGTATCCAGGAGTTATCTATCCCGGGCGTTTCCGACTCGAAGTTTATTCTGGCACTATATTTTCCTGGAGGAACATCGGTAGCATCAAAATCAACGCGTACCGTTTGCGTATCTCCCGGCACAAGAACCAGAGAATCGGGGAAAATCCCCGTGATCCAATCTACATCATCGGCATATACCCGAACGAAAGCTGAATCCTCGATTGCAGTCATCCCGAAAGCACGGGATGTTGAGGAATCGGCATGTATTGTAAATTTAAAGTCTTCCGGTTCGTAAATTAAATATCCGAGGGAATATGAAATATACGCGCGGATATTCAAATCGTTAGGCAACGCGTTCCATCCCCCGCCAGGCGATTTTACAATACTGCGCTGTTCAGTCGCCCCATTGCCGTCGAGTATGGCATAAGGCGGCGCGGCGTTAATATATTCGAATCCCCCGAAAAAGCTGGTAGTATCAACATATACAAAATCGGGGAAATTAATCCTTTGACGGGTTAAATCTCCATCAAGCCCGTGTATAAAGGAAGTCATAATTTCTTCACCAGGTGAACCGTCATCATCTCTCCACACATGAAGCCGTCCTGAACCTTCCCCATAAGTTACGATCTCCAAGGCGATTATCCTGCAAGGAGCTACCGAGGTAAACCTGACCGCCCACTTTGTACCATTCTGGGAATAGCTTGGATAATAGAGATCAGGCGATGAATCATAAGCAAGTAAATATTCATCGGTATCCAAATCAACCGGTTCGTCACCTGCATATTGCGGGTTAATCCTGACCGGTTCAAAAGCTATGGTATTACCGGCGCTGATTGGTTGAGAATAAAAAGGGAAGGAGAATAACGCGGTAACCGCGAGGACGAAAATAAATCGGAAGCGCAACATCGCTACCTCCACAGAGGAAAATTAATTGGATGAAGGAATACTGCCAACAAATATAATAAATAGCATTTTTTCAAAAAATCAACATCTAAATGCGGAGTTAAGCCGGTTACAGCAACCATAACCGGCTTAATCCAAACATCCGTAGAAATTATTTTAAAAGGGTCATACGGCGGGTAATTGATTTTTTCGGAGTTTCAAGCTTGTAAAAATAGATACCGCTTGCCTGCATATCGGTTCTCCAGCTAATCGATTTATAACCCGCTGTTTGATAGCCATTTATTAATGTTTCAACTTTCTGCCCGAGCAGGTTGAATACTTCCAGTTTAACATGGGCATCCTCAGGGAGGTCGAAACGGATGGTAGTAGTCGGATTGAACGGATTCGGATAATTCTGATGAAGATTATATGCCGTCGGCAATCCGCTCATATCATCTCCTTCCTCTACACCGACCGGTTCGTCAACATCCATCAAAACCGCAAGACTGGCCGGTTCCTCTTCATGGTAAATATCCCATCCGGAAATATCAATCGTTCCTTCGTATTGTCCCGGCGGCAGGTTCCGCGCGTCAAACATAACAGCTACAGTATCCGCGCCGTCAGGTTCAATGATTCCGGAAATGGAATCGATTCTGATCCAATCGCGATAGAACTTGATGGCCATGTTGCTGTGCAGGTATTCTTCGCTGTATGCCACCTGCAACCCGATGGAACCATTTTCATTCTCTATACCGATTCCGCACTGGTCAAGTCTGCCGGGACCGACTTCGGCATACTGGTAAACAATTCTACCTGAAGCTGTCAGGATCGCCTGGAATGTAAATACGCCCGTCTGGCGCCAATCGCGGATATGATCCCATGTAATTATCGCGGTATCCGAGTTATTGGTGTAAAAGTATGCTCCTCCGCCGTGTTCGAATGTCAGATTGTCGACAAACAAACCGAGCAGGCAGTTGGGATTATAAGAATGCGGGAATGGACGGGTTCCGCCCGATATCGAGGTGCTGTCGGTAAACGATGCCCAGCCGTTGGTGCATACATTAATCTGGCCGTAGCTTATCCCATAATAAGGAAATTCAAATCCCAACTCGAGAGGCCCTGAATTGCCATTGATGTTGTCCGGTTGGAATGTTACAGGTGTTCCAATTCCGGTTATATCAATCCAGTTATAGTCCGGGCCGTTATGCTCATCAGAATCCATCCACGCGTAACCGAACTCATCCGGGCCGCCTCCGTTATCGATCTCGTTATCACCAATCAAGTAGTTTAGGTCGAGGTCGCCGGTATTGGAAATGATCATTTCGGTAACCATGGTGTCGCCGGAGTACAACGTGGGCGCGAAACTATCCGGGTTAACGCTTAATCTTGCTCCTGTAATGGCATACCCCATAGTTATATTGGAAGCGATGGATTCTATGTTGCCGGGATAAACCGCGCTGACATAGTAATAATATTCGGTATAGTTTTGAAGTCCCTCATCGAGATAGGTCATCGTAGGATGGTTCACGCTTCCAATCTGGGAAAAAGGACCGTTTTCATTGGTTCCGCGGTATATTTTATATGATTGCGGCGTGATATCAGGCGCGCTCCAATCAAGCATAACCTGCTCATCCATATCCAGTGAAGCGGCTAATCCTTCGGGAGCAGGGTGCGCGGAAGTAATTTCCAGGGAATCCGTATTATCATTGAATATAAAATTAAACTCCTCGCTGTAATTGGGAGTTACCGAGAAATTCGAACCGCCAACTCCCCCTCGTCCGTATGCGGCAACATTGGCGTGCATTGGGTAAATGCGGAAATTATAAGTTGTTCCTTCATTCATGGTCGCGCTTCCTGACCACATGTAGTCCAAATCATTATATCCGCCTTCCAACTCAGCATTCAGTCCCTCGGCGGAGAAAACGGTCAACGTCCAATTATTCTCGTTTCCGGATGGATTCACATTCAATACCGGAACATTGGGAGCGGCTCCCGGGGAATCTATACTGAAACTCGAACCGTCCTGAAGTTTGGATGCCTGGTCGTTATAATCCTCCGAAAAAACAGCCCAGTTGAATGTGTTGTTATCATCGGAACCGAGCTGGACCAAACCGGTGAATATTCCATCGTTGGCTGTTTCATCCGGCTGGACACCATCATCGCGCATAGGACTGAATGAACAGTCCCATTGGTTATTATGATAGCCGTCATCGTCCCAGCTACCGCGGGCGTAAAATGTGCGGTATTGAATATCCTCAGGATTTCCAAAAGAAGCTTTCAATACCACTTCAGTTTTCGGTTCAAGGGCGAAGTTGCGCTGGATAGTATCGTTTTCGTTAACGGTTACCTGAGCGAATTCCGGAAGGTAGTCGGATGTGTATTCAGCGCGGATCTGCCATACCGAATCGGCGGGGACATACATGGAATAATATCCATCGGAATTGCAGTTGGAAATAATCAAGGGTTCCCGGTTTGTAACCGAAACCATTCCTTCCAGCGGATCGGATGTCAGCAGGTCGGAAACATGGCCATGAACCACTCCATACCCTTCGGGCGGTATGACGTCAATATCGTTCTCATACCTGAAGTAATCCGGTTTCGTGACGGTAACCTTGACCACCGTATTGGGATTCTGGGGAGTTATCGGTACACTCACCGGCCCGCCGGTGCCCTCCGCAACTCCTATAATTTCACCACCGGATGTCAGGGCGATAAACGAACCTTCATCGGCGGTAACGGTGAATTGATTGAGCCCGCTGAATAAAACCTCGGCATGATTTACGGATAAATCCTGGGGCATCTCGGTATACATGGTCATGAAAGCATCGCCGTGGTGGTGGAACAGGTGATGAGTATAAACCTTATGCTGAGGATTATAAGGCCATCCCGATGCCTGCAAATAATGTTTGCCAGAGACATTGGCGAAAGCGGGCAATGGATAAACATCCCCGTCCTCACCGTATTCAGGATCGAATCCGGGCCATATAAGGTCCATTATTCCAAAGATATAGGTATCATTAACAAAGGAATAGGAAACCTCCGAGGCGGCGGTTAAACCGAGTGCGCCATAATCCATTCTGTGGAAAGCCTCGGTAAAGCACTGTCCGCTCCAGTTGTATCTGCCGGTGAGACAGTTTATGGTAAACACAAACGGATACATTTCGTTTTCAAGTCCAAACAAATCGCCTATCCCATAATCCGGTTCACCCCATCCTGTTTCGCCGCCATGGTCGCGGTGAAGCAACATGAACGCTCCATCGTTCAAATCGTTGTTCAAGCGGGTGGCGTTACCGCCCCAATCGGTAAGATATTCCGGCGTTTCCTCGATATATTCATAGCCAAGGGGGCCGAAATAATTCACCAGCATGGGAGTATTGGGATTGGTAGACCATACGTTTCCCGGAGTGCCTGAATAGATGGCATATTCCTTAACAGGTTCCTTGCCGAGTACACGTTCAAGATACCCGGCGCAAATCTCGGTGCAAAGTATGAACCATCGCTCGGTCTGCCATCCACCGGCTATAACCGGGTGATCGTAAAAACCATCGTAGGTCGGCGGGTTGCGCTCATAATCGAGCATCTTCTGAATCATGGTGGAAAGATGATCATTGTTTTGAGCGGTTATGCGGGCGAAGGCAATATCGGGAAGGTTGTCGGAATCATAATCAGCATAGATATTATCAGATACACAGTAATTATTCCACATGGGAGAAGTGATTCCATAATTATCGCCGGAGTCCTGGTAATCGGATAAAAGCAGTACTGCCACGGGAGGCGTATCCCAGTTCTCATAGGCGTCATCCACAAATCCTTCGATCGCGCTGATGCTGTTGCCGCCTATATCGGATAATGTAAATATCCCCGTGCTGATACCCTGCTGATTACGCCAGAGTTTCAGGGTGTCCGCCCAGGAAATGAAGTCACCATCATCCGGTACTATTATTACATATTCGAACTCATCATCATCGGCAGGTTCTATCCGTCGGTCGAAATTCATCTTCGGTAGAGTTTCATAGTTGATTAAATTCTCCCTCAATATCGGTTCCCAGTACCGATTCCGCAAGCGGTCCTCGCCGAACCGGTTATAACCGCCGCTGAATTTAACTTCAACCTTAAGGTTTTTATATACAAGAAGTTCACCGCTGACCGGATTATATTGGAATGGGGTTATCCCCAGGATAATATAATCGACTCCGCGCATCCTGGCAGGCTGGGAAATCATTACCGGGTTTTGAGGATAGTATTGGTCCCTGGAGTAAATATCCGGGTCCTTTTCAAAGACAATCGGGGAATCATCATTTTCAAAGGGTATCGGCGGAGCAGGAGCGATAACCATATCGGTTAATACTTCCGTCTCGGAATCCAATATACGCAATTCGGCTGTCGCGCCTGCGGGGATAGCTATCATACGGCCATGTCCCGGGAGATTGGGCGCGCCGGCATTATTCGGAAGCATTACTCCGGGTATGCCGATAACCTGCATGGGCTGGCCATCTATATCTACATTATCGATAAACATCGATTCTATAGAGTGGACAACCTCTACTCCGGATGGATCCTGGCCGACAAGATTAAATCCATTTTCTCCCCAGTTGTCATCGAAGGTGATGACCTCCGCCGGGGCTGTTGAACATAAAGCCAAGAGAAAAACAGAAGTAAGAAGAATACGATGGAACTTCATGAAGACTTCCTTCCGATTATATATTATAACTACAAATATTTTCGAGTCATTATTTCAATCTTACTCGGGGGTTTAAGGATAACTACCAGTCTAATGTAATATAGTTAAAATTTTCGCAGATGTAAATAGGAAGATAAGAAAATTCGGCAAAAAAATGCAGGCCTGAAGCCTGCATTTTTAGTTATCGAATCTTCCAAAAGATTGAGGATTAGGCGGTAGGGACCGGCTCTTCTTCCGGGGTTTTTCCAAATTTTTTCTGTAAACACGCTTCCATGGCTTTTATCATTTCTTCGGATTCGGGTTTGCCTACCTGGGCATCGGCGCCGGTTTGACGGCCATTGAGCAGGTTATTATCCCCGATTAGAGAAGAATAAAGAACGACCGGAATATCTTTTAAATTCGGATCCTGCTTGATTTTCGAAGTGAGAGTCAAGCCATCCATCCGGGGCATCTCGATATCGGTAACCACTAAATCGAAGGGACCTCCCCGCTCATTTCGCTTAGCTTGAATAGTCTCCCATGCTTGCTGGCCATCGCTACAGGCAACTATATTTTCAAAGCCATTCTCTTTCATGATACGCAAAACGGATTTTCTCATTACACCGGAATCTTCAGCCAGCAATACGCGGGCTTTCTCAAAAGAACCACTGGTAACTTTACCGTGGACTGGTTTAGTAGCGAAATCCAAACCGAGGATTTCGCTCAGAAGTACCTCGAAATCAACAATTTGCACAGTCCGCTTGTTCACATTTACCGTTCCGGTAATGGGGGCGCCTATCTGCATGAGATACCTCGACGGGGGTTCGATTTCATCCCAGGTCAGCCGATGGATAACATCGACCGCGTCGACCAGAATCCCGCAACGCATCTTGTTGAATTCCACCACTATAATCGACCCGCGGCCCTCAGCGATTTCATCGCCCTGAATACTGAAATAGGTGGCGAGGTTAATTAAGGTAAGCACTTCATCGCGAATCTTAAAAATACCTTCCACCTCCGCGGGTGTATGCGGAATCGGGACGGTGTTGATTCTCTCTATAACTTCCCGGACTTTGGAAACGCTTATTCCGTAAAATGTTTGTTCGATACGAAAAATTAGAAGCTCCATCTCTTCGGAACCGGAACCTGATTTAGTACCTTTTGCCATAGTGACTCCTATTTCAATCTGTAAATTCTTTCAATTTATAGACTTATCGGATACCCCGCCTTGAGTTTTCTGCTAAGAAATAATTATATTAATTCCTTTAAATATCTATCGACAGATAAAATTCCGAAATAAATTAAAATCGTCCTTTTTGATGAAAATTAAATTACTTTCGCGCTTTAACTTAGCGAATTGAACGTATTCAATAAATATGCGCGAAGAATGTAAAATTTTATGCTTATTGGTTAATTCTACCTGATAATAACCATCTTGCTGTATGCCCTGTCCCCTTTGGTATTCAGATAAAGGAAGTATATTCCGCTGGCAAGGTTTTCATCGCTCCAGCGAATGGAATGCTCTCCGGGACCGATGCTTCCCCTGTAAATATTCTCAACCAATTCGCCTTTGATATTATAGATATTAATCTCGACATCCTGTTTTTCTGGGAGGTAATACCTTATGGTTGTAGAGTTATTAAAGGGATTAGGGTAGTTGGTTATAATCGATGCTTTTACAGGCAGGGAGCTGTTTCCATCACCGGCAAAGCCGGTAGGTTCAAAAGGGAGTATCTTGAAAACCTCCCCATCGTGGTCAATGATATAAATCTCGCCCCCGGCATCCCTTCCAAACGAAACTATAGTTCCGATTTGCTCGCCGGTTTCGGGTTGAAGTTCATTGGTTCTATCGGTTAGTTCGCGTATTTCCCGGCCGTCATACTCGAAAGTCCAGATCTGTCCACTGCAATAATCGGCGAAAAAGTAGGTTCCCTGCAGTTCCGGGATATCATCGCCCCGGTATATATAGCCGCCGGTTATGGAACACCTGAATGGACTGCCGCCATGGCTGTACTCGTGAATCGGGAACTCGAGCCCAACAGTATCGCAGTTCTGGGGAGGTTCGTAGCAATGCGCCCCTTCCATTATATTCCATCCGTAATTTTCGCCCCCATTACTTGTACCGGGCTGATAATGTATTTCCTCCCAGACATTCTGGCCCACATCAGCAATATACATATCGCCGTTTGCGGGATCGAAACAAAAACGCCAGGGATTTCGGAGTCCCTTTGCCCAGATTTCATCGAGGGGGTATTCGGAGCCGATGTAGGGATTATCTGGAGGAATAGAATATGGATTGCCGTTATCCACATCTATCCTTAACATCTTGCCTAACAATGTGCTGTCGCTTTGGCTGTTTCCATAAGGGTCTCCGCCGGAGCCGCCATCCCCGGTCCCGATATACAAATACCCATCATTAATCCCAAACGCAATCATGCCGCCGTTGTGGTTGCTAAAGGGCTGGTCAATATTCAAAATTGGCTGTTCAGATGAAGGATCGGCTATATTGGGATTGCCGGAGACGCTCCATTTGGATACTACGGTATTCCCGGAATTATCTGTATAATTGACGAAAAACAGGCCATTTTGAGAATAATCGGGATGAAAAGCAAGTCCTAATAATCCCCGCTCTCCGCCATAACTGACCTGGTCCTCTATATCTAAAAACGGTTCGGGAAGAATGCCCCCGTTTTGGATTATCATAATCTTGCCCGGTTGTTCAACGATAAACAAGCGCTCATTATCGCCATTAGGCGAAGTTAGGAAAACGGGATTGTCGAGTCCGGAAGCGGTGAGTTCTGACTTTAGGTCAACAGCATAACCGTGTGTAAAAGGAGAAGCAATAAATATAATAGATACGAAAAAGAGAAACAGTTGCCGCATAATATTCCTTTCTTATTCTGAATTTACAATAAGAAACGGGTTGGCGGCAAATATGTTCCTATGTTATCGAGGTTTTGATACTTATGTTATTTGTCTAATTCTGTTTATTTTGATGGGCTTTATCGTTTTTACTTTACGAATGTATTCGGTTATCATGTCGGACAATAACGTCCCACTATTTTCCAGCTCGCCGGGTTGAATATTAAAATATTTATCTTGATTAAGAACAACATAATCGACGGTGGCTATTTTGTAAATCCTGTCCTTCTTAAGTGCTTTGCCGTTCACAGAAACATTTACGATTTCCGCGTCTCCGGCAACCTTTCGCCAGGCATATTTAACTCCCGAAAGCTGGAGAGTGCCGTGAGTTTCACATGCCGCCGCTTTCGCGTTTTCATGTAGAATCTCAAGAAGCTCTTCGCCGGTGCATTCAAAGGCAACTACGTAGTTCATAAAAGGCAGCATTTCGGAAATATCCTTCAGAGTTATGTCTCCTGCTGGAATGTTCTTCCTTATTCCCCCGGAGTTCAAAAAGGCAACATCGGCACCGGTTGTCCGGCGTATAGCATCGGTCAGGAAATTACCAACGTTGGATTCATCACGGTATTTGCTTATCCAGTCTTCTTTAAGCTGACCTATTACTTCGCCATATTTTTTGTCTATAATTGTGGAAAAACTGTCCACGAAGGCGGCGAGTCTTTCATCGGGTTTGATATTTTCGGCAAAAGCGGGTATCAATTCACCCCGGAAATTCTGGATGGAATCGCCGGCTACGGTAAGATCAAGACGTCCGAGATTTGTGGTTTTGGAACCTGCCTGAACAACGAGGATTCCATTTACCGCTTTTGGTTCTTCAACGCGGGTGTGGGAATGCCCGCCCACGATGACATCTACATTTTGAATATGTTCAGCCAAATCAAGGTCTTTGTCATAACCGAGGTGGGAAAGCACGATAATCAAATCGGTTACCGGATCAATTTTCTTTACCATGTCATTAACTACCGATGCCGGTTCGAGGCTGTTGAAGCCGCCGAGGTATTCGGGTTTGGCCATACCGGCCATGGGATGATATGTAATTCCGATTACCCCGACATCTATGCCGTTTATCTCATATATATGATAAGGCATTTCGCAAAAATATCCGCCGTCTTCATTTACAAAATTAGCGCAATAGACGGGAAAATCAGCCAATGACAACAGGGCGCGGGTATTTTCAATCGGTTTATCGAATTCATGGTTGCCGGGGACCATGCCATCGTAACCGATAATATTCATCATCTCGATTAAGGCCCCGCCCTCGGCTCCTTTGTATTCCATGTCGCAAATCAAATTGCCGGTCATTAAATCACCGGCATCGAGAACAAGGCAATTCCCCGATGATGCGCGGATTGAATCTATGTAATAATCAAGGGCGGCCATGCCTCCAATGAGGGGCTTATGGTTCAACCAATATGCCTCTCCCGGAGTGAAATGACCATGTATATCATTGGTGTGAAGAATTGTCAAGTTCGCGGGTTTCTTGTTATCACAGCCGGTTGACATAAAGATTAACAGGGCTGTGAACAGCGGTATTACTAAGGTTAAGATGCGCTTATTCCCACAGGTATTATTCATCTGTCTCTCTCCCACAATTATTAACGACCTTGAGCATTAATAAACGGTCTTTCGGGATTCGGCAAGAGAATTATTCAATATACGTAATTGACAGGTCAGTTTTATTTTTCTATCTTGAGCAGATATTGCATGGGATAAATATAGAGGATTCCGGCCTTGTAAGAAACGTAAGTAAAAAGGACAGGGGATAACAATGAAGAAAGTTTTCAGTGCAGGAATTTTAAGTATTATAGTCGTCTTCGCGTGCGCCGGCGGTATATCCGCCAAAGAGCTTGTAGTGGGTGTAAAGGAAACGCCGCCGTTCGTTATGAAGGACAGCGGAGGAAACTGGCAGGGAATCAGCATCAGGTTATGGGAAGATATAGCTGATGAACTCGATTATGAATACAGAATTGTAGAACGGGATCTCGACGGTTTGCTGGAGGGGTTGGAGGGCGGCAGTATAGACGTTGGGGTCGCGGCGATAACTATAACTTCCGAGCGGGAAAAAGTTCTGGATTTCACTCATTCTTTTTACAACACGGGTTTAGGCATAGCCGTAAATCCAGGTGGATTGCAGGGTTGGATTGGCGCCGGGCAACAGCTGCTATCCATGCAGTTTATCAAAGCGGTCCTGGCGCTCGTCGTGGTCTTATTCATTGCAGGTCTGGTTTTATGGCTTTTTGAGCGCAAAAAGAACGAGGAGGAGTTTGGAGGCGGAGCGGCTAAGGGCCTGTGGTCGGCATTCTGGTGGTCGGCGGTAACCATGACAACCGTAGGCTATGGGGACAAGGCGCCTAAAAGCATAGGCGGCCGGATTGTCGCGTTGATATGGATGTTCGCCGCGATTATAACTATTTCGAGTTTTACCGCGGCGATAGCATCGGTGCTGACGGTATCGCATCTTGAATCATCGATAAAGGGCCCTCAGGATCTGCATGATGTTCGCGTGGGCGCTGTTAAGGGAACAACTGCCAGCGCGTATCTCGAACGAAAGGGTATTACCTTCAAAGGATATGAAAAACCGATCGATTGCCTTGTCGCGCTTGCAAACGATGAAGTAGACGCGGCGGTCCACGATATACCCATCCTTCAATACCTGACCAACACCCGGCTTGAAGGTTCGGTGGAGGTGTTACCGGTAACCTTTGAAAGGCAGGATTACGGATTCGGTCTGCAGGGAAAAAGCATACTCCGCGAAGACATAAACAGGGTTTTGCTTAAAAAGCTTCGTGAACCTCATTGGAGGGAAACGCTGAGAAAATACCTCGGTGAAAAGCTATTATCTTAGATTAAAGCGCAATGACCGATTTATTCCAGATTATACCGGTACACATTATTATTGTCCGGAATAAGCGATAACATTACATTCACCGAGGAACATATCGGGGAATTTGCTATTATTAGATATTATTAAACAAGTATTAAAGCGCTATAATGAACTATACCCGTATATTTAAAATACTCTCATTGGTTATCGCCTCGCTGATATTGCTGGTAGCGATCGCGGGTTTTGTTTTATCTTTGCCGCCCGGAGAAAATTATGTAAAAGGTATAATTGAGGAAAAAGCGAGCGAGGCCCTTAATCTCGATATATCCATTGATAATTTTCGTACAAATCTAATATCGCGGGCAGGCGTTGACGGAATTTCGGTCAGGAAACCAGGTGCCGGGCAGGAAAAGCCCTTGCTTCAGGTCAGCTCAATATCGGTAGAATACTCCCTGCTTCCGCTAATTAACAGTACGCTTAAGTTAAATTCGGTTGAAATTGGAAAGGTTGATGTCTACGCGAGAAGAGATACATCCGGCCAGATAACAGGTTTGGAATCATTGATGGGCAAAAGCGAGACTCAGGAGGAAGAAGTTTCCACAGAGTCCGGTTTCGAATTCGTGGTGGAAAAGGCATTGCTCAAACAGCTTAATGTCGACTTCTACGATGATTCCTTCCCGCTTTACACCCGGGTCGCCGGATTGAGCGCTAATGCCGACTATACGGATGAGGAAGTGTACGAATTAGCAATTGCTATAGACAGCGTTAACGGCATCTATGACAGTCTCCCTTTCTATGCGCATGATTTCACCATCGAAGGCGGTTTGAGTGAACAAAAAGCAGTGGTAGACACGGCAGGATTCGCGATAGAACAATTGGATATTTACGCGAAAGCGGAAGCGCCCTTGGGCGGAAGCGGAGAAATAACAGCGAGTATCAATATCGCCGGTAATCCGCGGAACCTGATAAAAATCGCCAACCAGAAATTCGAGCTCCCGCCTATCGAATTCATGGAAGATTTACATGTACGAGCCAACGCTAATGGCTCAATAGACAATCCATCGGCGAATATCCAAATTGAATTGCCGTTAATGGAGGTCTCCGGCGCCAGGATAAACAAGGGGCTGATATCTTGCTCCTACAGAAGCGATTCGTTATACGCGGATACCATCAGGATAAACACATTCGGCGGATCATTAAACCTTAATGGACTTGTCGCGCTTGGAGAAGAAATCGGATATGGAGGGGACCTAAAAATAAATGGGATTAAACTTGAAGAAATTTGGAATTTCGCCGGCAGAGGAGGATCCCCATACCACGGCTCAATCGGAGGCCGGATCTCGGTAAATGGCTCGGGGACTGAAATAACAAGAGTAAAAGCGGACAGCAGATTTTTAATTGGCAACATGAGATATCAAGCTAACGAACTGCCTGATATCATGGTAAACCTGAACGCGGATTACGGCTTAATAAAAATGCAGGCGGTGCAGGAAACGACGCTGGTGGATGCTGAAATCGAGATAGGAAAAAATGAATCTTTATCGGGAAATGTGGTGGTTGACATAGGCAACTTAACTCCATTCGGCGGTTTTATCGGGACGGAAAGTATTAAAGGGAAGGTAAATATACAGGCAGAAATTGACGGTAGCATGCAATCTCCTGAAGCAAGCATTACAATGAGGAATTCGGATATTGAATACCGTAATTTCCCGGTTGATTCGATATACGCGTCTGTAGAATATATTGACAGTTCTCTTTTTATTGACAGTTTATCCGTTTTCGGCAACGAGGAAGTGATCGACCCGGCAAATCCTCCTTTCGGGGTTGATTCCCTCGAGGGTGGTTTTGAATATTCGCTAAGCGCTCACGGAACACTCGACAAGCTTTCCGCGAAGTTAGATGTATTGCTAAAAGAAATGGAATTCGGGGGAGCGCAAATTGACTATGCGAATCTGCAGGCCGAATCTAACGGAAAGACAGTTAATATAACACGGCTGGAAGCCATGTACGATTCACTTGTGTTCCTTTCGGAGGGGGAATTCGATATCGACGAATACAGGGCTAAACTGACCGGGGAGTTTTTCGATCTTAAATCTCCGACCTCCTCGGGAGAAAATATAGAGATTGAACCCGGAGTCGCGTTTGCCGGAAGATTCCAGCTTGTTGGCAATATGAGCGCCGATTTCGCGATGACGAAAAATGGCGTTATGTCGGCAATTAATAATATCCATATTTTTGACCTTGCCGTTTTGAACCGGTTTCTCCCCGGTGAAAAAGAGTTGAAGGGGGCTATGGATATCGGGGTGAATTTTGAAGGAACTGCGGAGCGGCCAAGATTGAAGGTTGCGGTAGATGCTACGCGACCGTCATACAAGGACATTGCCTTTGACTCACTCACGATAGACGCGTTATTTAAGGATGATATAATTCAACTGGACAGGTTGAAACTTTACGGCGGTTCCAGTACCGTCGCCGCCGACGCGTTTGTTGAATTAAGCCGTGACCAAGACGGTGGATATGGACTTGATGAAGAGAGCGCTATTGAGGGAAAGTTGGTGGTGGATAGCCTGAACCTCAAACTCCTGGAAGTTTTCGTAAGCAACGAATTCGCTATTGAGGGAACCGCGGATATGGATATCGGTATCAGGGGAAATGTTGGCAAACCGGGCATAAGAGGGAACATGAGTATACGCGACGGCTCATTTTCCACAAGCGGTGATTCCATGCTTGTCGATGAGTTTAAATTCAAAGGGGTGGTAGAAGATACTGTTTTTACGGTTCAATTTGCCCGGGCAAAGGTAAAGGAAAATGTTGTCCGTTTGCAGGGCACTATTAGATACCCCGGTTTTGATAAAGCTGATATTTCAATAACCGCCCTGCTGGATGACGAAGAGGTACTATACGGCAAGGCTTTTTACGCGGAAGATTCTTTATCCAGCGAAATCGAGATAACCGAATTACCGTTGAACCCGGCGGAGGTATTTATTCCCGAGATTGAATATATCGATGGGGCGCTTAATGGAAACATAAACGCTTCGGGCAGTCCGGACGACCCAGCCATTAATGGGGATATTACTCTAAATAATTTCGCGTTGAAAACAACCCTCAGCGATGATTCCGTTCATGGCGGAACATTCAGGATAAGCTTTGATAATGAAAGAATCGAGATAGATACGTTAAGAATCGGGGTAAACAATGGTGGGATTGCCGCCGGGGGATATCTTGTTTATAACGAGGGCAATATAACCGATGCCGACATTTCCTTAGAGGTGGATACATTATCGTTGAATGTGCCTGATTTACTTATTTTAAATTTGGGGAAAGTCGATTTACAATATCGCAGGAGCGATGAGAAATTCCTCCTCACCGGCGATGTGCGTTTTGGTGAGACGAGGTTTATCAAGGATATCGCTTTGAAGGATGTTTTGCCCTCTATGCGGTCGGTTGAGAAGCCACCGGAAGAACCACCGGAATTGATGCGGAAAACAGAGCTGGATATACGTCTGAGGGACAGCGACCGCCTATGGGTGGACAATAATCTCGCGAGGTTAAGATCACACGCGGAAGTGGGTATTATCGGTTCTCCTGCGCAACCTAACTTTACCGGACGATTATCTATCGAGGAAGGATACGTGCTGTATCTCGACCGGAAATTTGAAATCGATGAAGGAGTAGTTTTCTTCGTGAATCCCAACCGGTTCAATCCAGAGGTCGCGTTCAAAGCCCACGCCGATGTGCAGAGCTACCAGGCAACCGCATCGGAGCTGTATACCATATTCCTGTCCATACAGGGACCGCTGGATACGCTTGAAATCGACCTTTATTCGGAACCAGCCCTTTCACAGCCGGATATAATATCCATGCTCACTTTCGGAGCGACCCGGGAGCAACTTACCGGCGGAGGAGGAAGCGGAGGTACGGGGGGCATCCTCCGCGAACGGGTGGAGATGTTAACCAGTCAGCGTATTTCGGGGCTGGTGGGCCGTAAGGTCGGCTCCGCTTTGGGACTCGATGAGGTATCGGTGAAAGGGAACCTGTTTAATATAAATGAATCGTCGGGACCGCAGTTGATAGCGGCAAAACAAATAACCGACAGGGCTAAACTGACATACCAGACCACGGTGGGACATCTCAACGAGCAGAGCATCAGATTGAACTACAAACTCACCGAAAAAATATCTCTCGAAGGAGAAACCGACCAGACAGGCAACTCGGCATTGGATTTGAAATACAAGTTGAAGTTTAAATGAGGACACTTCTATTATTTAAGATAATTACGATTTATATCCTATCCTTATTCATCGTGGATTTTGCCTTCGCCAATGATGATAAATTCACGGTGCGGTCGGTAAGGATAGAGGGAAACGAGGCGTTTGAAGATGACCGCGTCCGCGGGTTGATGGTCAGCCGGCCGCCGGGTTTTTTGAGTTCCACGAAATTCTATCCGGAGGTCTTCGAAAGCGACCTGCAGAATATCATATATTTCTATAACCAACATGGCTACCTGCAGGCATCGATTATCGATACGTCGATTTATCGCGATAGTGTGGAGATGGATGTTGACCTTTACATCGATCTAAAAGAAGGAGAAGTTACCCATGTTGAGGGTATCTCGATATTCGGGAACACTGTTTTCAGCGATTCAACATTACTGGAAACAATCGGATTAAGTGACGGGGACCCGTACAGCAACGCCAAAGTTTCAGAAGGTATGCTCAAAATTGTTTCGATGTATGCCGACAGCGGCTACCTGGAGGCATCTATAAAACCGGACACGCGTATCAATGATGTTACCAGAACGGCTATAGTCGACCTGCAGGTGGAAGAAAACCAGCAGTCGGTTATTGAATCGATTACCTTCGAGGGATCAAAATTAACTAAAACACATGTTATTCGTAAGGAGCTTTTATTCGAAGAAGGTGAAGTTGTTAATTACTCAGATCTAATGAAATCCCAGAGAGACCTCTACCTTACCGGCCTTTTTAAAAGCGTGTTTATCCGGCCCCGACCAACCCCGGACAGCGCCGCCGGTAAGAAAGATATATTAATAGAACTTAACGAAGTTCTCCCCCATGAATTGGGTTTAACAGTCGGTTATGGCTCCATTGACAAACTCCGGGGCAAGGTTGAATTGTTGACCAATAACTGGATGGGTACCG
This sequence comes from Candidatus Zixiibacteriota bacterium, assembly GCA_014730345.1. Taxonomy (GTDB): domain Bacteria; phylum Zixibacteria; class MSB-5A5; order UM-FILTER-46-8; family UM-FILTER-46-8; genus WJIJ01. The sequence goes on from WJIJ01000012.1 coordinate 27,189, forward strand.
CCCGCAAACTCGGATTAACCGCCAGCGCGAGTTTCGTTAAAAGGCGGGTGGAAGGTTCTTTCACCGAGCCATATTCCCTTGGAACCAAGTTCAAGACCGATGTTAACCTTTTCTTCGAATTTTTGGAAGAACCCGGTTATGACCTCCGTAAATACGGCGGTGAATTAACTGTCGGCCGCAGGTTCGCCAAAAACGCGAATATATCATTAACATTCCGCTATGAAAACTCGCGGCTGTTACATGTTGAAACCACTGATATTCCGGAAGATTTCGATTCGAGGGTACGAAGTTTGAAACTTTCAGTTACCAATGATTCCCGGGACAACCTGTTTAACCCGACGAAAGGGACCTACCAGGAATTCAGCCATGAGATAGCCGGCGCTTTTCTACAAGGAACCAGCGCGTTCACCAGAACGATTGTAAGAGTTAAAGGTTTTTTGCCATGGGGAAGAAACGCGGTCCTGGCATCGGCTGTCGAGTTCGGGTGGAGCGATTACTTCGGAGACGCGTCCAGCCTGCCGCTGAATGAGCGTTTCTATGCGGGAGGGCCTAATTCGCTGCGTGGATTCGAGTATCAAAAAGCCGGTCCACTTGATGAGAACAATGTCCCTGTAGGCGGCCAGTTTAAAATAGTGTGGAATGTTCTTGAAATACGCCGCGCAATTTATAAAATGGTAGGAATAGGCCTGTTTTTCGACGCAGGTAATGTGTGGAGAAATATTACATACTTCCAGTCAGGTACTATCAGGTATACCGCCGGAGCCGGAATAAGGGCCGACACTCCGGTTGGCATTCTAAGGCTGGATTATGGCAGGAACCTTGATCCAAGAGACTTTGAAAATCCCAACCAGTTTTACTTCAGCATTGGACACGCGTTTTAGTTTATGCCCTGGTATGACATTATATACTTCATAATCGCCCTGATAATCATGATTGTGGGACTCGCGGGAGTTATACTGCCTGTTCTACCGGGTATACCGCTGATGTTCGGCGCCGCATTCCTGTTTGCCCTACTTACCGGATTCGATTACATCGGCTGGGACACACTTTTAATTTACGGGATTTTGACGGCATTTGCCCTGCTAATCGACTGGCTTGCTTCGGTATTCGGTGTAAAGAAAATGGGAGGTACTAACGCGGGGATGATTGGGGCGTTTATCGGGATGATTGTTGGTTTGCTTATTCCCGGACCCGGTATTTTCGCGTTCCTGATATTTTCATTTCTGGGAGCTTTTTTCTTCGAGTTGTTATTTAACCGCGACGCGCAGATCGCCTTGCGGGCAGGTTTGGGCAGTTTTCTCGGTTTCCTCGCCGGAGGAATATTGAAATTCGCCATTGGTATGGTGATTATCGGCAATTTTATATGGCGTATCTTATTTTAAGGCAAGGTATTAACTGTTTTTTTAGTAGGTGTTATTATTTAGCTTTACAAACTTGAGTATTATTATTATAATTAAAAAACTTCATTAACTACAGCTATTTCTTCAAAAGGTAGAGTTTTCAGGAGAAAAGGATTTATGAAGAGAATCATCATCGCGGCAATGGCATTACTAATGCTTCTTCCTGCTTCAGGATTCGCTTACGAAAGCCTGCAAGCGGTTTTCGACAGCGCGGGTTCGGCATTCGGCTACGATAAGTACATAGTGCTTGATCCGAGGGTCGAATACGAAGGGGATTTGCAGATTTATTCCGGCGACAAAGTACGGATAATCGGCAACGGCGCTAAAATTTATGGACAGCAGTACAATAACTCTATTTACGTCTATTACTCGCTACTTGACGTTTCCGACTGCATATTCATAGGCGGCCAGAGATGCCTTTATTACGAAATCAATTCGCAGGGAAAGGTGTTTAACAATACTTTAATCGGAGCCGATAGCGCGGGTATTCAGACATACTATCCAAACTCCAATTACGATGTGGAGATATACGATAATATAATTTACGACTGCTATTTCGGCATTGCCGCGGCAGAGGATTATCTTCCCGCGTATATAGGGTATAATATAATAAATAATTCCGGGTGGTACAATTACGCCCAGTACTGCTATGGGTGAGGAGGCACAGTGGAGCCTTTCGCTCCGTCTCCCGGTTCGGGAGAACTTGATGTCGACCCCGGTTTTGTTGACCCCGACAACGGCAATTATTTCCTTGATTCCGGTTCCTTGGCAATAGGATCGGGAAGATACGGCGACTGCAGGGGCGCTCTCCAGCATAATGTATGGGTAACCATGATCCCGGATGATCCTGTTATCGAGGTTGCCCCGGGAAGCGCTTTTCGATTTACAGGTATACTCCAGAATGGAACGGAGCTTTCTTTGAATGGCGATGTCTGGATTATGCTACAATTGCCGGGCGGCTCTCAATACGGGCCTTTGCATACTTTCAATAACCTTTCCATCTCCCCTTACGCGCGGTTAGCGGCTGAGGGCGTAACCCAGGAGATTCCATCCTATGCCCCGACGGGAATATACAGCTATATCGCTTATGTAGGTTATTACCCGGGCTGGAAAGCTGATTCCGCTATGCTCCAGTTTACGGTAACAGACGCCATCGGCGGAGGGAATGAGGAATGGTTGTTGCATGGCTGGTTTGGGGCAGAACCCGAAAATCTACCCCTCAAAACTGCCGTCCTGAACAGTTATCCAAACCCGTTCAATGCCCGTACAACTATTGAATTTCAGCTTTCGAACCCCGGTGATGTAAATATAGATATATATAACCTCGCCGGACAAAAGATAGCCGACTTAACTGATGATCATTTCGATAGCGGTTCCCATATTGTAACCTGGGACGCGTCAGATTATTCAAGCGGAATATACTTCTACCGGTTTAAGGCTGGAGAAACAGCCCAAATCGGCAGGATGACGCTGGTGAAGTAGGTTTCAATTTTATAAGATACTGAATTTAAAGAAAAATGCCGGGAGCAACGCTTCCGGCTTTCTAATTTCATTCTGCGGGAAATTACGGTTATTCAAGCAAAAGAAGCGGCCGGATCCAAAATCCGGCCGTAAATATCTATAAAGCGGTCAACCGCTTAAGGTCTGACTATATCGCCCCTATCGAACCCCGAACCGCTTTTCGAAATAGCCTTCGAGAATTTTTCCTGCACTTCGATAATCTGGACTTTTCCGAGTTTGGTTTCTTCGGAGCCGAGATTCAACCCGGTGTCCGGATCGATTAAATCTTCTCCCGGGCGGTAAACATCCATAACATTGCCGACCAACAAACCAATATTAGAACCGCCATTGATATAAATAGTGGGGCCGGAAACTTTAATGATTTTGCCCGACCATGGTCTGGCTCTCAATTGGGCGTCGATCTTGGAGATAATCTGTTCCACCGCCTTACGGGTAGCTTTGCCCACCTGTGTCTTGTCGAACCTGGACTTATCTTTAAAATCGAAATCCTTGGTATCTATGGATAGGCCAGCCTTCTTCTCTTCGCCAACCACGTTATCGGCGGCCAGGATCTGACCGGTCTCGGTATCTACCAGGCGTACATCGCAGGCTACTCTCGCGGCATTTTGACTTACTCCCAAACCGAATCCCTTAATACGGCCGCCGGTTTCCTGCTTTTTCTGGCCGAATTCGGTAACGGCGCCAAATACGGCAATTTCCACGCCTAACAATTTACCGACCTGAGCGGCGGTCTGCTGGGTTACCGCTCCAGTCATACCGAGGTTCTGTTCGGCCATCACCTGTTGAATCTGCTGGCGTTCGATGACTACATATTGATTACTCTTTACCAGTTCAGTGGTCAACATATCAGCCATGCCTTCACCCACGTTGAAACGGCCATAGTCTGTTTTATCATCAAAACTGAAGACAGCTATGCGTCGCTTCAGGGTTGGCACCGGTACTTCCGGCACATTCTCCGGCTGGGCATAAACGGCGATTTCCATAACTCCCGCTAATATAACCGATAGCATCAATGCTAATATAATCCCTGTTTTCCTGCGCATTATCTCCTCCAAGGTTTAATTCCTATTATCTTTTACTTTCTGCTTACCTTTACTTCGAGGTTATTAGCCGATACGTTCAACACCTCGAAATTGAAATTCGGATTATCCTTTCCGCTTAAATCAGCGGCAATATCGGTGGCGTTTCTAACAGATTCGATATCGAAAATTGCCACTCCCCCGTCAAAAGACCTCTGGTCGATAGATTTAACCCCGCGTACATAATCCTGCAGGGTAAATTTTAAATCGTTCAAATCGGAAAATGATTTTACATTGGTAAATGTTACCGCGATTCTCATCCCTCCGGCAAGGTCGGCGGACCAGGTATCTATAATCTCGCTGGTCAATGTCCGCGCCACGCTTTCAGTCGCCTTTTGGATAGCCATTACTCCGCCGGTAATTTCGTCGATATGCACCTGAGCCGCGTGTTCGTCGTCTGTGCCGATGATATCCGCGTTATCGGTGCGGATCGCTTTTAAATTGACATAGGCCTGTATGGAAATCATCCCGCCAAGCTGAGCATTGACATTAGCTTTTTTGGAGATGGCATTTCCGGTGATGATAACCTCGGCGCCGGCCTGGTTGCCGATTGCCGCCGCGGCCTGCTGGTCGCCGCGCATTGCCGCTGATTCCGATGCCTTCTTGATATTCCTGAACGCGGTTTGCTGGTCCACAAAACGAAATCCCTTGGCCCGGAACACTTCCTGGAGTTTCTGTTCGGCGGTGTTTAAATCGTAACCGTCGCGGTGGTAATGATGGTCAGAAAGGTTCTGCTCATCAATAATCACCATCATCCGGGGCAGTCCTTTTCTATCGATGAGAATTCCCAGCGCCTCCAGGTCGTTCTTCAAATCCGCCGCTGAAACGGTGGCATTTATGGTCGCCTCGTATACATTGGGCAGATTCGGGGACATTCCTTCCTTGACGATGTCAAAAGAACGCACGTAGCCCTGGGTTTTGGCATAGATTTTATCTTCGATAGTCATCGAGTTTTTCACGATAGACTCCGCTGAAATCATGGTGCCCATCGCCTGCTCCACGGCTTTCCGGAGGGCGTCGTTAACCGCTTCATCACGCGCTTTCCCGGTATCGCCGGCAACGACTACGCCCATTCCGGTAGCGGCTACGGTAACTTCATCCTGTTCCTGGGCGAACGCGCAGAATACGGGCATAAAGAGAATCGCCAGCGTTAATGTTAAAGAAATACCCCTCTTGGTTATTATATTCATTTCCATATCAACCCCGATGAGATAATATGATTCGGGGCCCCGTTGGAGCCCCGTAAATTATAGTTAATCTACCAAAAATGCTACTTTACACTCATCCATGAACAGAAGGTTTTCTTCTGTGGAGGATAGAACGACCGCGTCAGCGTCGGCGATGACCACATCGCAATTGTTAGTTCCGGCGGCGCGGAGGCCCTTTACGCGCATCGGATTATCACCAACACGATTGCTGAAAGTGCCCTCATCGCTTCCGTACTTAACAATACCGATTTCAGCGGCGGTATCCCTGTCCACCCAGTCGGGTCCGTAAACCTCTTCACCGGACTCATCAAGGCATCTCGGCGAAAGGGCGTATTCAACGCCTAAACCGCGGCAATCAACGACCATGCCGGTATAAGAACCTCCGGGATTGGAAGGTATATCCTCGCTTTCCATCTCGGCCTGTTTGGAACCTGTGGGTGGAAGTACTACTCCGAGGATTTTGCCGCTGAGAGCGACTTCGACATCGAGTTCCACCGTACCATCATCCATGTATCGCGGCGGTCCTACCTGCCGGAATCCCTTGAGCGTACCCTCGACGGTTACCCTGATGACGTCCGATTCGACCATGGAATTGTTGACAACCGTTTCAGCAGTCAGGTTAACTCCCTTTACGATTTCCATGAGTCGGCGGTAGGCATCGATGCGGGCGGCGGTTAAAGCACTGGTTCTTTGCTGGGCGGGAGAGAGTTTCGGATTTGGCGTTCCGATACCGGTAGCCATCACGTTAAGATCACCCCAATCCACGGCTCCACCGCTGGTTTGTTCGACAACTCCGCTATCCTGGGCAAATACCAGGGCCGCGAGCAAGATCACCATAAAAGGTACAGTTTTAAGAATATTTTTGGCAAAACGCATCAGATTAACCTCCTGCATATTGCGTTTAGTTTGTTTTTTGTCCTTTTCGTTTCTTTACCCCTTCGCTCTGCGATTGGTAATTCGGTTTAAAAAATAAAAGCGGGTGAAGGGAATCGAACCCTCGTATCAAGCTTGGGAAGCTTGTGTTCTACCATTGAACTACACCCGCATATCTTTCATTGTTTCGCCGATATAATAGTAATTAATTTCAAAAACCTTGAATAAGTATGACTGCGCTAACTTAATAATATATCGGCAATAGCCTTTAAACGTTAAAGTCCCTTTAATTTCTTACATTTAATTATTACACAGCCTCCCCAAAGTCAAGTTATTTTTAAGGCTAAGGGGACAAGGCATTTTTCATAAAAATCTTCACAATTCGGCGAAATTATTAAAAGCCTTATTAAACCCGAATATAAGAGTATTTTTCTATCGTCTCTACACAATATAAGTAAGCAGTCTTTACATTCTTCTACCATATACCATGCATTATCCTTTGCCAACATATGGGAAGAATTCCATGTAATTTCTATTGACAATAATTGGTGTATTTATTATTTTAAATTACATCACGGAGGCGGGAGCCCATGTATATTAAAAGGCTGTTTTTACCATTGAAAGGGAATTTAGATGGGTTTAGCTAATTTTTTATTCAGGCACAGGTCATGGGATCTGAAACGGAGTGATATTGTCCTCGACATCGGCTCCGGAAACTCCCCCATAATGAGGGCTAATATCCTTGTGGACAAATATATCGAATCCGACCTGGAGAGGTTTGAGAGGATAGTTATCGACCGCCCCCTTATTTGCGCGGATGGCGAATATCTGCCCTTTAAAGACAATTCTATCGATTTCATCTACTGTAACCAGTTGCTTGAACACGTTATAGACCCGAAGGCGTTTCTGGATGAACTTCAACGGGTTGGAAAACGGGGATTGATTACATCGATAAACGGTGACATGGAGCGTTTCTATTCGGATCCTATCCATTTATGGATGATATGGAATGATGAAGGCAAGCTGATATTAAAACAAAAGAAAGAACCGATACTATACCCCGAACTGCGTGGCACAATCCTAAAGGTGGTTCATGCTCCCGGATTCTGGAAGTTTCATGAGAGGAATTTCGACCTTTTCAACGCGGTTTATTATTGGAATGATAAAATTGATTATGAGATAATCGAGGCTGAAGATTTCGAGCTTTCTTTATTCGAGAAAGGATTTAAAGAACACGACGAATCGCCAACGATGAGACATATCCCCTTCAGGCACCGGATACGCTCCAGGATTGGTAAAGCAATCAGATCCATGATTTCATCCCCGATGGATCTAAATTCAATCCTATGTTGTCCGCTATGCAAGGGGGATTTGACCGATTACAGTCCTCGGCATGAAAAAATCGAATGCACCGGATGCGGGAAAGTTTACGAAATCCGCAATGGAATACCTTTAATGGATATTGCCGTCGATGACCAGATGAAAAAGTTAATGAAGGTTGTTGAACGGCGCGATGCAAATATCCGTAAACCGGAGGATTCCCGCGAATCCTGATATCCAGGATAATATAGTCGATATCTCCTTAATTTATTTTCAATTGTAATTAAACTTATTGTTAAGTATCTTGGCTTTATAGTCTTTTCGCGGATTACCCTTGAATAAGGAAAAATAACATGGAACCTTATGTTACGATAGAATCATTACCCTCCAAAACTGCCGAATGGCTTGAAGCCATAAGAACCTACAATACGCACGACTATCCGCTGGATCCCGAATCCGCTTTAATCGTAGTCGACATGCAGAGGTTTTTTCTCGATTCCAATTCCCCTACCTTTACACCTGGCGGTCCCCCGATTATAGATAATGTGAAGCAGTTGATAGACAATTTCCGGGAAACGGGCAAACCGGTTATCTACACATGCCATGTACATGATCCGAATCTTACCGACGCGGGTATCATGCAATGGTGGTGGGACGGCATGTGCTTTGAAGGTACCGAGGAAGCCTTGGTTCACAGGGCAATTTCACCCCGGGCAAATGAGAAGATAATTTTTAAACACCGTTATTCGGCGTTCTACAATACGGACCTCGAAACCGTGCTTCGGGTATTGAAAATCAGGGATGTGGTAATTGCGGGGATAATGACCAATATGTGCTGTGAATCGACGGCGCGGGACGCGTACTACCGGGATTACCGGGTACATTTTTCCGCCGATGCCACCGGCTCCGTAACCGAGGAGATGCACCTGGCGTCGTTGCTGAACCTCGCGTTTGGATTCGCCCGGGTAACTACGGCGGCGTCCATAATATCGGAATTGAAATCTGGGCAATCTTAAGCAATTAAGATATACCCTCCGCGGATTGGACAATTGTGGAGAGTCAAGTTAAACCGCAGTCTCCCAAAAATTGCGGTCTACGCCCTAAGAGTTTCCAGATAGCGGTTTAGCTGGTTAATGCTTTTCAGCAAGGATTTCCTGTTCTGGTAAGCCTTGGCCACTCCACGGCATCCGGCCATGGCCGAGACGATAAACGCGGCCGCTTCTTCGGCATCGACATCCTCGGTAACCTTGCGGTCGAGTTGCCCTTTTTTGAGGGCGAGGGCGTAACCTTCTATCCAGCGGTCATATACGGTTCGGATTCGCTCCCGGAAATCATCATCAACGCCGGCCATCTCCACGGCCATATTGTTCAACGGGCACCCGAGGGCGATACTGGCATTGTCCATCTTGATGGCGGTAATAATTTTCTGGATGCCATCAATGGGATTGTCGAATTTTTCCAATGGTTTGAGCCAGATCTCATCGACCATCCAGGTCAGAATTTCGAGGACCAGGGCGTGACCGAGTTCGTTTTTAGTGGAGAAATGGTGGTAAAACGCGCCTTTGGTGACATCGGTATTGGCGAGGATGTCGTTGATACCGGTGGAACGGAATCCGTTGCGCTGGATTTCCTGGAACGCGGCTTTGAGGATAGACCAGCGTGTTTTGTCAGCTTCTCTGGATTTGATTTTAACTTTATTCATACCGGTCAGTATGACACAAATTGGGGAGTATGTCAAGCGGGGAGATTTAAAGGAATAAAAAAACGTCCCCAACGGGAGTCGAACCCGAATGTATGTGATTTTATAAATTGTTAAACGAAACGCAACTACATATCCTACAACGATATAATAAGGAATAACAAGTTACGGTATTTAACGGTATTAGGGTGGTTTTGGGCTATTTTCGAGCACCAAATGAGCACCAAAATAATCTTAGCCGGTAATACTGATCTTTTGCACTTGTTCTCTTACGTGTTTATCGGTTAGATGGGCGTATATCTCCGTGGTTCTGATTGACGAATGTCGCATAAGGGTTTTAATATCATATAATCCAACCCCTGACATTGCCAATTGGGAAGCAAATGTATGACGCAAGGTATGGACGGAAACCCCCTTCTTATACAACCCAAGCCCTTTAAATAGCTTTCTATAGCGTGTAGAAAACCAGGAAGGATCGGATATTTGGGGTCTTTCACCTGATTTATCGGAGAAAACGTATTTACCGCTTTTGGGTAAGGATTCGAGTAATTCATAGGCGGTATCGTTTAGAGGGATAATATTCAGTTCCCGATTTTTAGGAGCATAGGATCCGTGGGGCTGTAAGTGCAGCATTCTATTTTCCAGATCAACATCTTCCCATCGAAGGTTGATTAATTCGCTTAAACGCAAGCCGGTATTAAGAAACAGAATAGTTTGGGATTTGAGGTCTTTCGGGACTTCTTTCAATATCAACGCTATTTGCTCCATTGTAAAATAGACAGGTTTCTTCTTAGGTGAAGTGGCTGGTCTAATTGCCCCTGGTCTTTTTTTGGAAATTACAATGGGATTG
>WJIJ01000089.1 GCA_014730345.1 Candidatus Zixiibacteriota bacterium
CAGTTGATATTCACCGTCGATTTTGATTCGAATATGTCCGGCTTTGTCAGAGAGTTTTATATTGACTATGTATATGACAGATTTGGGAGAGCGCATGGCGGTTTTCTGGGTATGATGATGCCCGACAGTTGTTTCTTCGAAATTGAATTATTAGATCAACGAGACAAGGACTAATTTGAACAAGCAGGTATAACTGAGCCTGCTATCTAAGATATATTCTCCGTAAAAAAAGCGCCGGTGGCATCCGGCGCTTTTTCTATTATACTAATTTTTAAAAATATCAGCCTTTTAGTATCGAAACATACATCTGCTGATTAGTGAGAACCTCGAGGGCGCGTTCGATGTAAGGGTCATCTTTCAGTATAATCTGCTCATAGCGCGCTTTCTCGCCATAGAGTTTGCTCAAAACATCTCTTTTAATAGAGCGTTTTATCTCGGGAAGTGATTCCTCAAATTCCTTTTCCTTCAGTTCCTCAATCTTCTTATGTAGTTGTTCGAAATATGGATTCAACTCAGTTAGTCTGTTCTCCTCTTCGGCCGTCTTTTCGAGTTTTTCCAATTCCAGTTCGAGGGTGTTTTTATATGAGAAATCCTTTTCCTTAAGGAATTTTCTAAATTCGTTGATAGTAGATTGGTTAACTTCGAAATCCTCGGGCAACTCAGGATGAAGGGTAGTATAGTGAACAGAGAAATCGAAGAACATGGACAGACGTTCGAGGTTGATCATCAAAGTACTCAACTCATCGGATTCTACTTCTATATCGGGTTTGACCCCGCCGCCGCCGTAAACAATCCGTCCGCCCTTGGTATAATATATCTCTGCTTCTTCTTCATCCTCCTCGGCCAGTGTGGAGTCTTGGTCATCGCCCATACCGGTAATGCCCTCGATATCCTCAGCGAATGAATTGCGGTGATAACGTTCTTCTTTTTGAATGCAACGCCCGGATGGCATATACCATTTAGCGGTGGTCAGTTTAAGCGCTTCTTTTTCGGAAAGCGGATATATTTGCTGTACAAGCCCTTTGCCAAAGGTATCATTGCCGATAATTACTCCCCGGTCCCAGTCCTGTATAGCGCCGGAAAGGATTTCCGATGCAGAGGCGCTGTTCTGGTTTACAAGTATAACCATTGGCATATCCGGCAACTGCGGATTCCCCTCGGTAGAGTAACTGCGGTTCTGGTCGCTGGTACGCCCCTTGGTGGAGACAATTTCCCTGTCTTCCGGGAGGAAATGAGAAGTTGTTTTTACCGCCTGGGTCAGCAAACCGCCGCCATTTGAACGGAGGTCGAGTATCAGGCTTTCCATACCCTGTTGTTGAAGGTCATCGATAGCTTCCTCGAGTTCGTTTTCGGATTCGGTACCGAATCTTGCCAGTCGTATATATCCAATCTTATCCCTGGCTAAGCCGTAATATGGCACAGTTTTGAGTTCTATTATAGCCCTTTCAAGCACATATTCGAGGGGTTCGAGGATCCCTTCACGCTGGATAGTAAGTTTAACCGTAGTTCCCGCTTCACCGCGCATTAATTTGCTGGCGTCTTCGGTAGACATCCCCTTTGTCGATTCATCATCGATTTTAATTATCTTGTCTCCGGCACGCAACCCCATCCTGTAGGCGGGCGTACCCTCCATCGGTGAAACCACTGTAATCCAGCCGTCCCTCTGGAAGATAGTCATTCCCAGGCCGCTGTATTTGCCCTTTGTAGTTTCCATAAGCCGGTCATACTCTTTCATCTCCAGAAACTCGGAGAATGGATCGAGAGTATCCATCATTCCCTTGATGCCTGAATATACCAGATCTTTAGCGTCCACCTCTTCGACATACCTCGCTTTAATGCGGAAAGCGATGTCAGTATATAGTTTTGCGTAAGAATAGAGGGAATCATGGCGCGACTGGGCGGCGGTCGCCGCAAAAATGCCCAAAAAGATCAGTACCGACAGGACAACTGTTATACTTTTACGGCTTTTTAAATTCATCTAATCCTCCTGCGGGAAGCTGTATTATTCAAATAAACTCAATATGAAAAACACCCCAGAGATGCATTTCATAATTATATACGGGGTTCTAAAGCTCAAAGTTCCCGAATCCGGTATGGGTACTTCACCCTTTTAACTATTTATATAATTCGACTACTTCTTTTCCTTCTTGACCTTTTCCTGATTCTTAGTGCTTTTCTTGGGAGGGACGGATTTGGTGGTTCTCTTTTTTATCTCACTTCCTTTGTTTCTCGTCTTCACCCGGTCATCGATTCTATCCTTGTTGCGGTCAATGAATGTGTCATATTTCTTATCGATTTTTACCGAACCGGGCGACGGCATCTTTGTCCTGGGTTTGGTTTTCTGATTTTCCTGGGGTTTCTTTTTCTTAACCAGGCTGGTCTGGGTCTTAGTTTTCTTCTTGGTGTCATCGTCCGCCCTGACCCGGGGTGCGCATATACCGAGTAAGAATATGAAAAGCAGTGATATAAAGAAAATTCTGAAAGTGTTCATGATTTTTATTTCCGTTTAATCTTCTTGGCTCCAGACGATTTGCTGATTGATTTGCTCGTGCCGCTTGAGGAAGATGATGGTTTGGATTTTGTCACTTTCTTATATCCTCCGGACGACCCTGAACTACTACTGCTCGAACTTGATTTTGATTTGATTTTCTTGTATCCGCTTGAGTTGTTATTTATTTTTTTACTCTTTTCCTGGGTACTTATTCTTTTTCTTTGAACCGAACTTTCATTGCTTTTCGGCTGGCTGATTTTATTTATATTTCCGGATGAGCTTATCCTTTTCTTAACGGTTCGATTTTCAAGCCTGCTTTTAGTAACTGTTCGATTCTCTACTTTTCTTTCCGGTTTATATATATTTACATTATCGGTGCCCCTGATGTCAACTTCCTTGTTTTCGTTGATCGTGCTTTTGTAACCATAATCTTTCGATTTGGTTTCATATTCCTTTATAGATACGTTTGACCTGCTCGAAGTTTTCGTATCAAGCATTGACTTATCGCCGTAGTGCTTGATGGATTTTTCATGAATCCTGGTTTTATAGCCGCGGGAATCGGCTAACTTCTCCGCGGGCACCTTTTTATAGCCGTCGCGGTATTTGGAATCGCCCGGTTTTACTACCTTTTCCGGGTTTTTATAGGTGTAGCCGCCGCCGTCTTTGTATTTCGGGGGTCTCCGGTAATCTTTTCCGCCGAAATCCCAATCGCTCCAGTATTTGTAACGGACCCCGCGGTCGATATGGCGTATGTAGTAATAGTCAACATCGGCATAGAAGCGGTAGTAGCCGCCGTAATGCACCCAGAAATACCTCTGCCAGCATGGATAGCCGTTATAGTAAAGCAGGACGACATGTCCGCCGACCAGCAGGCTGGGAACATAAACCGGGGCGATACCATAATAGACGCCATCTATGTAGATTTCACATCCGGGATAATCAACGCCAACCCAAACTGAACCGTATCCATAATTATGATAGTGTTTTGGATACCAGAAATAATGGCGGTATTGGGCTTCAATGAAAAACGAAGTGAAGTCGCTGACATACTTCCCGCCGCTTTCCGCGGCAAGTCTGCCGACAATCATGTTCAAAGCATCGTTGCGGCCGGCTTTTGCATCTATAATCCAGTCCTCGCCCACATATTCATATTCGTAACCCCAGTAAAGCATCCACCCGGGGCTTTTAAACGGAGTATCGGATGCTATGGCGTAAATGTATTCATCTCCCCTGCTACCGCCGACTTCGATATGGTAATCGGCATCGGGCGGCGGTATGCGGTTAGTTTTTCCACCCTGGACGAATCCGGTTAATCCTTCATCGGCGGGATACAACACATGAATATTGCCATCGGTGTCGATTTCATAAACAAGGACATAGCAGTCGGCGTTGGTCCTGAAGTAAACCACCAGGTCCTCGCCACGGTAAAAGGTGGCCCCATCCTCCTTATTGGTCCAGACATCAACCTCGAGGTCGTGCCTGTATTTCAAACCACTGCTGGGCTGGGCCATCAGGTATGAACTGTGCATCGGTATGAGGAATATCAGCAATGCTACCGTCGATATTATCCATTTGAACTTCATGATTTTCACCTCGTTTTATATTAGCGGCCGTCGTTTTTCTTGATTTTATTGTCGAAAGCTACTCTTAATTCGCGGTTGCCGGGATCGGTCTGGAACGCGAAATCATAGCCTACCGAAAGAGTGGAACTGTTTATACTGGTTATCCGGAATTTAGCGAAATGGTTATCGGCGGTCCAGAGTATATAAGTATGATGAAGAACAACTTCCAGGCTTCTCAATTCCGACCATCCGTATTCCGGCGAGTAATTTATATCATCGAGGTCATCGGTGTAACCCATATCCTGAATATCGGTGTTATCCCGACCGGTTACAACATAGAATACGCCGGTATCATCATCGTAGTGGATATATATATCGCATGCCTGGTCGTTATATCCCAATACCTGCTGATTTTCAAAGGAATAACCGGAAAGGTCCGGATAGTTTATATAATCTCTCAATGTCGCCCTGCCTTCCGGCCTCGGGGTATCGAAGACCATTTCCTCGGAAAGTTCGCTTTCATTGCCATAAATATCCACGGAGCTTACAGCCCAGTAGTAGGTGCGGCCGTTTATCAATCCAGAATCGAGAAAATACGTACTGCGGGTTTCGGCGATGTCCTCATAGGGACCGACCGGGTCATCGGAGCGCCACACGACATAATAATCGAAATCATTTTCTATAACCGGCGACCAGTATAGAGTTATCTGCTCATCACCGGTCACGGAATATACACCGGTGGGTACAGCCGGCGGGTCATTATCGATGTAATCACAACAGTTGTCTTCAGTGCAACCATTAAATACAAATAGAGAGCCTATTGCGGCGACAAGTAAAACTGCTCTATAAATTTCCTTCTTCAACATTTTCCTCCTCCGGTTTTATCATCTGTACCGGTTTATTGCAACTGGTATGCCAAAAACTGAAAGGAATTGTATCGCGTTATTATGCAGAAAGTTACGAATGCGGTCGAATAATATATTAGAGGTAATTGCACAATATTCTCGCGTTAAAATAAATTGTGCACAATTTATGTGCAATGCTACAAGCGTGAGTTTTAATTTTTCATTAACGCGATAAAGAAAACTTGCTTTGCCTTATGCAATTTAGTAATAACAAGAAGAATTACAAACAGTTAGTTTAGTTGATTAATAAAGTATATGGATGATTCCGGTTTAGATAAATCGAACATTAAAAAAGAGCTAACGCCAGAGCGGTTCAGGGGATTGCTCAAAGCATCGATTATTGCCCTTGCCGCGGATTCTTTCCTCATAGCCCTGAAAGCGTTGCTTGCATGGATGACCAACAGCGCGGTGCTTTCGGCGGATGCCTGGCATTCTGCCGGCGATTTCGCGGTAACATTTACCGTAATGGTCTCTATTATAGTTAAACATACGGTCCGGGATAAGGCATGGGGACGGAATGCCGAGGGTATCGTAGCCTTATTCATTTCTTTGATTCTCATGCTCGGTTCATTGAATATTATTACCGGAGTTTTCTCCAGAGAGACAGTAAATTTCGCCCTGAAGCGGGACCTTCCCCTGATAGGAGCAATTATCGGTATCAGCCTTGCCTGCGCTATAGCGTTCGGTATGTACAGGTTCAAAAGGCGGATTGCCGAGGAATACGGTTCGATAGCGTTTTCCGCGGAGAGTTTTCATACATATTCAGATTTTTTCACCTCCATCGGCGTTTTGCTTACCCTTATACTTGGTTACTTTGGGATTCATGTTGAACGCATAATGACCTTTATTGTCGGTCTCATAGTATTGCGTATAGGAATTAACCTGCTTTTAAGGTCTATACGCTATTTCCGCCTAAGCGATGTTATCTCCATAGAAATGACTAAAAAATATCCATCGGTATTAAAGGAAAAACTCTCGGAATATTTCGCTCCCGCGGGAAAAGCTTTGTCGTATGTAAAGAAATTGGAAGAAAAAGCAGGAGCTGTAATTGAGCGATTATTACTGGAGAAGAGAAATGCCGTAATAAAGTACCATCTTATTTTTATATTACTTTTATACGCAGGCACCGGTTTTTACTCGGTTCTGCCCTACCGCACGGGGATAGAATTGGTATTCGGCAAGGTTACCGACTTGACTGAACCGGGTTTACACTACATCATACCCAAACCGTTCGGAGATAATGTACTTGTTGATACCGGGGTTATAGCCCGGGTGGAGAGCGGATACCGTACCGTATGGGATTATGAGGGCAAAGAGCCGGAAGCATATCTATGGGAATATATACATCAGCAGGGGCGGTACCTGAAGGTCCCCGATGAAGCTATCACGATAACCGGCGATGAGAACCTGGTCGATGCCAATTTAATATGTTATTACCGTATTACCGACCCGGTTGAATACGCATTCTCCAATGATAATTCCCATGAGATGCTCAGAAGTTTATTCTGCCACGAGGTTCATAAGGTTATGGGAAAGCATCACCTCGATTCTATACTCACGACTCACCGGGGGGCTATTCAGGATGAACTCGCGTTACGAATGAAGCAAATATCAAAAGAAATCGAACTCGGAGTCGAGATATTAAATGTTTACCTGCAGGAAACGCACCCCCCGCTGGATGTTGTTCCCAACTACCGTTCGGTGGCTTCGGCGAGGGAACGTAAGAGCGAGATAATCCATAACGCGAATTCGTACGCCAACGACCTCTTACCACGCTCACGGGGCAGGTCGAAGTCAAAGGTTCTCGATGCCCGCGGTTTTTCCCTCGAGAGAAAAACACTCGCGCAGGGACAGGCGGAGAACTTCAAGCTTAAGTACCGTAATTTCGGATCGTATCCGGGTATCCACCGGGAACGCATGCGCTGGGATGCTATTGAAGACGCTTTTAAGGATAAAAAGGTTTATATATTGCCGGATGAAGCAAGGCGGCGCGTGTTTACTGCCAAAACGAATATGGGAGCGAAAGAATGATAGCAAAAAGATATAAATATATCCTGGGAGTATTAGCGGTTTTAATACTGTTCTATATTTTTTGCACAACTGTAGTCCTTCAGGGAAGGACATCGGTTGTACTCAGCTTCGGCAAACCGGTGCGGGTTCTATCAGAACCGGGTTTATACCTGAGATTTCCCTACCCAGTTAACAGCATAATGGACCTTGACAGCAGGCTGACATTGCTCGAACCAAGACCGTCGGAGTTTTTAACTGCCGATAAGAAAAATTTAATTCTCGAGAATGCTATCTGCTACCGGATTACCGAACCGGTTAAATTTATGAACACGGTGCGCGACCAGAAGGGCGCGGAGATACGTATGACCGACCTCCTCTCTTCGCATACTGGTTTATTGCTGGGCGTTAAGGAATTATCGGATATCGTAAATGTGGATACATCCCGTATCCAGTTTACCCAGATGAACGATGAACTTACGCGTTTGATGCGCCAGGACAGTAAAGGCATGGGCATTGAAATCGAGAAGGTATTCATCAAGCGGATAATGCTTCCCCACCAGAATGTTCTCGCGGTTTACAACCGTATGCGCGCCGAACGCGACCGCATAGCCCAGAAATACCTTGCCGAGGGTGAGGAAAAAGCGCTGGAGATACGCGCCGAAGCGGATAAATCATCGAGGACGCTGATAGCGGAAGCCGAGAGAGAAGCGGCGGTTATCCGCGGAGAAGCGGAAGCGGAGGCGATGCGAATATACGGCGACGCCTACCGGAAGAATCCGCAGTTCTTTAAATTCGTTCGTTCCCTGGAAGCCTACGAGAAGATGTTCAATGAGCAGACCGTTATAGTCCTCGATGAAAATTCGCCGATTTTAAAAGCCTTGTTTTCGGGAGGGCGGGTTGAGCAATAGAATCCGCAAACTTCCTTCATTATGGATTTCAGCCGCAGTGGTCCTTCTTTACCTCTTAAGCGGGCTTTTTTCGCTGGACAGCGGTCAGCATGGTATTGTTACCAGGTTCGGCAAGGTAATAAGAATAGCGGCCGATCCGGGGATTAACTACCATCTCCCCTACCCGTTTGAAACGGTCGAAAAAATCAGGGTGAGCCAGGTCCAGAAACTCAGCATAGAAGGCAGTAATGGATATGGATTGGAGTGTTTCACCGGGGATGAGAACCTTATTCTCGTGAGGGCGGTATTAAGTTTCGATGTAAAGGATTTGCTTTTATACCGCTACAATGTCCAGGACATAAAAGCCATGCTGGAGTCGGCGGCCAAGATGTGTATCAGCGGCGAGGTGGCATCGAGAAATGTTGATGATGTAATGACCGTGGGCAAGTCATTGATGCGGCTGGTTATAAAGGACCGCATACAGCAAAGCCTTGATAAGCTTCAAAGCGGGGTGCGCATTATTTCAGTGGAATTGACCGATATATCTCCCCCTCCAAATGTTTCCCGTGCTTTTAAGGCAGTTTCCGATGCCCGGGAAAAGAAACAAAAGATTATCAAAGAGGCCGAAGGTTATTCGAATTCCACAGTGCCCAAAGCTCGCGGTGAAGCGAAATCGATAACCACGAACGCCCGGGCGGAAGCCGAAGAAATTGTCAAACTGGCTAACGCGAGAGCGGAAGCGTTTAACGCTCTTTATGAAGAATACCGGAAATCTCCATTGATGACATCAAATCTGCGCTACCTTGAAACAGTCAAGAAGATATACGACCGTTGCCAGGTGTACACCGACCCCCAACCTTCGCGCAGTATATACTATATTGATAAGGATAGATTCCAGAAGACGCCGGCAGACACCATATCCCAGGACGGCGGCGGCAGGAACCGCTGATTTTACCTGCCCAAGTTATATTCCTTTATTTTGGCTGACAGGGTGTTTCGGTGAAGCCCCAGTTCATTGGCGGCGCCGGTGATATTGCCATCATGTTTATCGAGGGCGCGTTTGATGAGGTACTGTTCGGCATCTTTTATGGTTTTGATATTACCAGGGAGGGGGGCGCTTTTTTCCGCGGTATCTTTTAAAACCGGCGGCAAATCGTCAGTGTCGATGACATCGGCCCGGCATAAGACAACCGCTCTTTCGAGGGTATTTTCCAATTCGCGCACGTTGCCATACCATGGGTAACCCTTCAATAAATCCAGTGCTTCGGGAGTCAATCCTGAAATTCGTTTTTTATGCCTTGTCGAATACATTTTAATGAAGTGTTCGGCAAGGACCGGGATATCCTCCCTGCGCTCCCTTAGCGGAGGAATATTGAGTTCAATAACATTCAAACGGTAATACAGGTCCTGGCGGAAATTACCCGCCTTGATTTCATCTGGCAGATTTCGGTTTGTCGCGGAAATCAATCTGACATCGATTTCCACCGGATCTTCTCCGCCAAGGCGCATTATTTTTCCTTCTTCGAGCGCCCTCAGAAGTTTAGCCTGAACCGTGGTGGAAATTTCGCCTATTTCATCGAGGAAAAGGGTGCCCCCGGATGACAGTTCGAAACGCCCAATTCTTAATCGCTCCGCGCCGGTGAAGGCGCCTTTTTCATGGCCGAAGAGCTCTGATTCAAGCAGGGTTTCCGGTAAAGCGCCGCATGCTACAGGTATAAACGGTTTATCCCGGCGTTCCGATGCACGGTGCAGGATTCCCGCTACAAGTTCTTTGCCTGTCCCCGATTCTCCGGTGATCAACACCGTTGAATCGGTACTGGCGACCCGGTAGGCAGTTGCCAGGAGTTCCTTGACGGCATCGGACGCGCCGATAAACTGCGCCGATGTCGATTGCCCTTCGATCAGCTTTCTCAAACCCCTGTTTTCGGAGAGTATCCTGAATCTTTCCCCTGCCTTGGATATAATGGTAAGCAATTCATCCAAATCTATGGGCTTGTTCAAATAATCAACCGCGCCGGCTTTCATAGCTTCTACAGCTGAAGAGACATCGCCGTGGGCGGTTATCATAATTGCTGACATATCAGGGATAGCCTTTTTCAACTCTTTTAAAAGCGATATGCCATCGCTGTCGGGCAGGCGTAAATCAAGCAGGGCAATCTCGAAATTTACCCGTTCCAGCATAGCCAGCGCGTCCTGGGCGTTTTCGGCATCGGTAACCTTTAATCCCTTTTTCGCCAGGAATCCAACCAGCATCTCCCTTTGCGCTTTTTCGTCATCAACTATTAAAATACGATACGGATACATCATTCACCCTCGCGCGGTAATTGAATCGTAAATACGGCTCCGCCTTCTTTACGGTTATCGGCATAAATAGTTCCTCCGGCATCCTCGATTATCCGGGCTACAATAGCCAGCCCCAGACCAGTACCGGACTTTTTGCCGCTGACATAAGGCTGGAATATCTTATTTTTCAAATCTTCCGGGATTCCCGGGCCGGTATCAGTAACTTGAAGTTCTACTTTATCATTGTCCAATGAATGGGATTGAATAAATATATCGCCGCCGTCTTTGCAGGAATCAATGCTGTTATTAATCAAGTTAATCAATACTTTCTTAAAATCGTCTTTACACAAGGCTACCCGCGGATTGTCCGAAATCGCCGTCTCGATTTTAACGCTCGACTGCTCCGCTACGCCGGATAAAAGCATACTCACCTCTTCAACCGTTGCTTTAAGCTCCGAGGACCCGGGGCTGTGTGAATAACGGGCAAAAAGCAAGAAATCCTCAACGATCTTATTAAGACGCCGTGTTTCGGAACTGAGATGTTCAAGTAGAGATTGAGCTTCGGTATCAGAGCCAAAAGTGAATTCAGATTTAAGCCTCTGGACGGCGATGCTTATGGCATTAAGCGGGTTGCGTATTTCGTGGGCTACGCCGGCGGACATATTGCCCAACTCTCTAAGGCGCTCATTGCGTTTTTGCTGTTCCTGAAGATTCTTCAGGACAGTAATATCATAGAAAATTGACAATTTCGATTTTTCGCCGGTTTCGGGATGGATGACTTCACTGCTGATTATTGACAGGGTTTTCACATCGGATTCTGAAGTTTCAATTTCTATTTCTTCTATTGAAGATATGCTCGAAGGTTTCCGCAGGGATCTTACAATTTCTGCCGGTAAAACTTTATCGATCTTACTACCCACGGCCCTGTCGGGATCTATACGGATGATTTCGCCGCCTGCCGGGTTAAGAGCTTCGATTATGCCATTTGAATTAACTTCAAGGACGCCCGAGGGCATGCGTGATAATATCTGCTGGTATGTATTCTGTATATGCCGGTAACCCGCGCTGACCAATGAATATCTCTGAGTTATGAAAATCGCGCCGGTCATCAGGAAGACCAGCAACACCAGCAGTCCGGTAAGCAGGATTGTTCTTTTACGGTGGTCATCGGCAAGTTGATTATATAAATCAAGTGAAAGCCCTAACCGGAAAAGCCCCCGAAAATCTTCCTCGGAATAAAAAGGCGCTACTACTTCGAGTACTTCCCGATTATTGAACTCGGTTATCCGGTCCAGTTTCAAGCTGTCGGTAAGAGCTTCATCAAGGAAGGGATCATCTTCGATGCTCAGCATCCGCTGGATTTTCCGTGACGCGAAGATAATTCCATCATAATTTTGGAGAAGCAGATACTCAACCTCAGGTTCCTTGCTGATTTCATCTATAAGATTTCCGATAGTTAACTCCTGTAATCCGGGAAACGAAAAATCTCCAATTTTAAATAGATAAAATGATTCGTCATCTTCGTCTACTCCACCGACGACGGTTAGGATCTCATCCTCGAGACCTTCTAATATAAATGTGCGGAATTCATCGGGGTTTAGATCAGAGGTTGCTTCAAAAAGGTTATCGATGTTTTGGGTGATATATTTCCCCAAAGGCGAATCTTTCTCGGGGTAAATTTCAACTACTGAACGCCCCCGTAAAACCAGTCCGCCGTCGGCATTGGCGTCGAAAACCTGGGCCCGCAGGTCTCCTCCATCCCGCAACTGCGCCCGGCCGGCGTTTTTTAGGTTCTGGATACTGCGTATGTAATGGTCCCGCACGGCATCTTCAAGTATACCGCCGCCTTCGATGATTGTCTTGGAATTGAAAATCAATGACTCTAAAAGAGTAAAGCCATTATTGCGCATTACGGCGAGCATATTATCCCGGTTCTGGCGAAGACCATAGATGGAGAAAAAGATCATGAGAATAGCCAGCGCGAGGGCTAATATTATGAAATACAGGGGCTTAAGTCCAAAGGACAGCTTCGGGTTCTTTATTTTGGCTCCGTTGTTCATAAAACTCAATTATCTATATCATCGTCGATATATATAAATATATAATACATCAAAGGAGGACGTTATGGAAATAGGAAATAATATAAATGCGATCAACGACGCGATGGCGAGATGGACGGATACGGTCAGCAAAGCATCAAACCCGGAAACCGCCAATCTTGAAGAAGTGCTGGTGGCGAAATCAATTGCCAAAGCCACGGTGGGTGTAAATATCGAAGTACTGAAAGCCGCCATGGAAATGCAGGAAAGCCTTATCGATTTAATGGCGTGAAATCGAGTCAAAAAATTTCAAATACTGAAAACTCCATAAATATGTGGTATTCCGCATCTTGTTTATTCAATTGGTATTAGGTGGATTTTATACTTCAAGCAATCGTTTAAACAATCTATTTAACTCCTTATTAAAAAATCAGTTGACAAAATTATAACTATCGTTCATATTTGCGCGAGGTTTAGATTATGAGCGCGCAGATTATTGATGGCAAAAAGATAGCATCCGAGATTAAAAGCGAGCTTAAACCGCGTATTGAAGCTCTGACTCAAAAGGGGGCTACGCCATTTCTCACCGCGGTACTGGTGGGAAATGACCCGGCGTCTGAGCAGTATGTGCGCATGAAGGCGAAAGCATGCTCCAGGATAGGGATAAAATCGAAAGTTATAAATATGCCCGAAAATACGCCTGAAGATGAGTTGCTGGAGCTGGTTGGCGAGCTCAATAATGATACCGAAGTGCATGGGATACTGGTGCAACTGCCCCTGCCGGAGCATATTGACCAGTTGAAGATAAACCTGGCTATGCGCACCGACAAAGATGTGGATGGTTTCCACCCGGTCAATCTCGGAAGGCTCATGCTCGGCAAGCCTCTTTTTTCACCGGCAACCCCTTTGGGAATCCTCGAACTCCTCAACCGTAGCGGGAATAATCCCGGGGGAAAACATACCGTTGTACTGGGGCGCGGAGACCTTGTGGGCAGACCTTTTTCGGTGCTGGCATCCCTTAAAGAGATAAATGCAAACAGCACCGTAACTATATGTCATTCCGGGACTAAGAATATCGGGGATTATATAAAACAGGCGGATATACTAATCTGCGCCATGGGACGTCCGGAGATGATAACCGGCGAAATGCTGAAGCCGGGAGTGGTTATAATAGACGCGGGAACATCGGCAGTTGACGATCCATCGGCTAAAAAGGGTTACCGGATTGCCGGCGATGTTCATTTCGAATCAGCCAAAGAAGTGGCTGGATTTATAACCCCCGTTCCCGGCGGCGTGGGGCCGATGACTATAGCCATGCTATTATCGAACACAGTTGATGCCGCAGAAAGACTGGCGGAGAATCATGACGGCAGTTAATGCGTTGACAGTCAGCGAATTGACGGACAGGGTAAAATCATTGATCGAGGATACAATGCCGGCGGTGCATGTTACCGGGGAGATATCCAATTATAAACATCACTCATCGGGGCACCGATATTTCACGTTGAAAGATGATCAGGCACAATTGAGGTGCGTGTTTTTTCGCTGGAAAGCCGAGTCCCTCGATTTTGAGCCCGGGGACGGCGCGAATGTAGTTGCCGCCGGGAAATTGACGGTGTATAAACCCCATGGCTCATACCAGCTCGATGTCAACCGCTTATTTCCAGCCGGGGTCGGCGTGCTGGAGATGGCATTCCGGGAATTAAAAGAGCGGCTCTACAAAGAAGGGCTATTTGATGAGGAATTGAAAAAGGCACTGCCGGAATTTCCCATGAAAGTTGGAGTAATTACCTCGCCTACCGGAGCGGCGATACAGGATTTCATTCGGACACTGCACAACCGTGCCCCGTGGATTGACATTGTTCTCCGTCCTGCGCAGGTACAGGGCGAGGGTTCCGCGGAAGATATCGCCAAGGCTATAAGCGAGTTCAACAGCTATGGAGAAGTCGACCTGCTGGTGCTGACCCGCGGCGGGGGTTCAATAGAGGATTTGTGGGCATTCAACGAAGAAATCTTAGCCCGGGCGATATTCGCGTCTGAACTGCCAATTATCTCGGCGGTAGGCCACGAGATAGATGTTACTATCGCCGATTTTGCCGCCGATTACCGCGCGGCAACGCCCACCGCGGCGGCTGAAGCGATTTCGGTGGAAAAAGAAATTCTGACCGAGGAAATCAGCCGTATCAAATTAGCTTTGCATGACCTCCTGCATCGCAAACTTGACGCCGGAAAAATTCGCCTGCAGGGATTGGTAACCCACCATGCTTTCAGGAAACCATTATCGATTTTGGAGCAGTTTTCCATTAAAGTAGACCACCTCAGCGAAAAGCTGGTATCGTCACTTAAGGAAAACATGAAATCTAACCGGGTACATATTGTCAATCTCGCGGGGAGGTTAAACGCCCTTTCGCCTCAGAATGTGCTAAACCGGGGCTACAGCGTATGCACTACATCCGACGGCGAAGTTGTCAGGGATTCAGGGCAATTAAAGCTAAATGATAAATTGAAACTGCGCTTTGCCAGCGGCGGCGCGGTGGCCGAAGTTTATGATATTGCCGAAACGGAGCGGAAGGGGTGATAAGATGAACGCGGAATTAGGCGAAAAGATCTATTATTCCATCAGCGAAGTAGCGTCGATGACCAACCTGGAACCGTATGTGCTGCGATTCTGGGAGAAAGAATTCACCCAGCTCAAGCCCAAGAAAAACCGTTCCGGAAACCGTATCTACCAGGCCAAGGATATCGAGCTTATCAAGGCTATAAAGCAGTTATTATATACCGATGGTTACACTATAGAGGGGGCGCGCAAGGCATTGCGGGAAGGTAAAAAGGAGCAGGAGGAGGAAAAGCCGACGCGTGAGGATTTGATAAAATTATTGCTGGAGGTAAAGAGGGATTTAGAGGAGTTAGTAAAACTTTTTCCTTGATTTCGGTGATAATATACATATTATAGGATTGGCTCGGGGAGTGGCGCAGCCTGGTTAGCGCGCATGCTTGGGGTGCATGAGGCCGGCAGTTCAAATCTGCTCTCCCCGACCATTTTTTTGAGGGGATATGAGAATACTTCTTAAAGAAAGTTTAATACTATTATCATCCTATTCAAACAAGGTTTGAGGAGATTTTAGGATAAAATTCATCATAACCATATTTAAATACGAAGATGGAATATATATTGTTGAATGCCCTTCCATACCAGATTGGCTCTTGGTTGGGATTAAAGACCTCCTTGATCAAGCAAAACAAGCACATGCCGGGAAGGTTTTAAATGTCGATTTGGAAATCAAATCAGGGAAATGCGAAAGAGAGTAAAAAATTATATGACTACAGACAACAACGACTGGGCAATTTTTTTCGATGGACACGCGCCCAAGTACAACGATGAACCATTCACTAAAAATACCTTCGCCGAAGTGGAATTTATCATCAACGAGCTTCAATTGCGCCCCGGTGATACTATCCTCGATGTCGGTTGCGGCACCGGAAGGCATTCGGTGGGGCTTGCCAAGAAGGGGCTCAAGGTAACCGGAATCGATATCTCCGGCGGGATGCTTTCTGAAGCGAAAAAAGCCTCCGAAGAAGCGGGTGTAACCATTGAATTCATTAAAGCGGATGCAACCAATTTCAAACTCCATAATGAATATGACGCCGCCGTCTGCCTCTGTGAGGGAGCCTTTTCACTGCTGGGTGCCAGTGATGACCCGATTGAGCATGACCTCAATATTCTGCGCAATATTCATCATTCTCTTAAGCCGGCAGGAATGTTCCTGTTGACCTGTTTGAGCGCGTTTAAGCTGATACGTCAGTATACGGATGAAGATGTTCAATCCGGCAAGTTTGACCCGTTGAGTATGACCGAGCAAAGCGATGTTGTAGATGATATGCGGATGCGGGAGCGGGGGTATGTGCCTACAGAGTTGCGTATGCTTTTTGATAATGCGGGCTTCGAGGTTATGCATATCTGGGGCGGGACAGCAGGCAATTGGGGCAAACGGGCAATCGAGCTTGACGAGTACGAGATTATGGTTGTTGCGCGGAGAAGGTGATGCATATATAATTGGGTATGGGCAATGAAAAGGAAACCTCTTCCCCACTGGTGGTAATCCATTAGGTGGTGGCATGCTTAGTTTCGGAGTGAAGCGGAGAAAATAAGCATGTTAAGTATTAAAATGGAAAAATTCAAATCCTGTAAAAGATATAATGATCCAGGGCACGCGCACTAATTAACTTTCTCCTGCTTTGATAATAAACCATATCTACAAGATGATTTCGCATGTGAAATACTTGCTAATTCCATTAATATGACCAGAGAGAAATACAATTTGGATGTTTGGGCTTACGTCTTGATGCCAAACCATGTACATTTACTAATTTATCCCAATAGTTTCGATTATAATGTAAGTCTCATTTTGAAATCAATTAAGCAGTCGACTTCTCAGAAGATAAAAAGCCGTGTGCAAAACTCCGGATTGAAATTACCCGGTTTGATTGAAAACATGATTAGCGGAAAGGAATTCAGGTTCTGGCAAAGAGGTGGAGGGTATGACAGGAATATTTATGAAATGAATCTTATTAATCCTATTATAGAATATATTCATTACAATCCTGTACGCAAAGGATGGGTTGACAAGCCTGAGGATTGGAAGTGGTCAAGTGCGGGTTTCTATATTGAAGGGAAGAAATCGGTAGTTATCATTGATAAAGAAAACATGAATCGTAGGATGATTTAGATACTGAACATGCTTATTTTACCCCTATAAATAGGGGCAAACTAAGCATGCCACCCGAGTTGGAACGTCAAGCTTTATCAAGATTTCTGAATACGAGATTATGGTTGTTGCGCGGAGAAGGTGATGCATATATAATTGGGTATGGGCAATGAAAAGGAAACCTCTTCCCCACTGGTGGTAATCCCGGCGTATAATCCGGGCGAACTTATCGCCGAACTCCTGCAAAGGTTGAAAGATATTCATCCACTGGAGCATACGTTAATAGTCAATGACGGCTCCACCGATGATACCGAGCAACATGCCCTGAAGTTTGAAGTTAATGTCATTAAACATCCTCAAAACCGTGGCAAAGGCGCCGCGCTGGCATCGGGATACCAATTTGCTTTCAAGAATAATTATGACGCGGTGATAACCATGGATGCGGACCTTCAGCATCCTCCGGAATATATACCTGAACTAATCAAGCGGGTTAAAGAGGGCGGATTCGATATGGTAATAGGCTCCCGCAGGCACGCGTTGAAGGATATTCCGGTTCACCGGAGGTTGTCCAACTACCTTACCTCGAAGATTATCAGCAAACTCTCAAAGATGCCTATTGAGGATTCCCAGAGCGGTTTCCGTTACATATCTTGCGGACTTCTTGAGTCAATCACCCTGATGGAGCCCGGCTACCAGCAGGAATCGGAGATTATAATCAAAGCCGCCCGGGCGGGATTCAAGATAGGTTTTACGCCGATTCCGGTGATATACAACGACGCCCCCAGTTCGATGAAGCATATAAAAGATACCTTGAGATTTATACGCTTGACTATCCGCTCGAAATTCTATTAATATGGTATCTTATGCCGAAGAAGAAACCATTGATACTGTTATCCAACGATGATGGTTATCATGCCGACGGCCTGCGTGCGGCGATTCCACATCTTTTAAAGCTGGGGCGTTTGTTTATATGCGCGCCGGACCGGGAACGCTCTGGAACCAGCCATTCGCTGACGCTGGAACGTCCTTTGCGGATAAACAAGATCGAGAAGGATTTTTATACTGTTGACGGGACCCCTACCGATTCGGTGATGGTAGCCGTCCACGGGCTTTTAAAGGACAATAAACCTGACCTTTTAATTTCGGGTATTAATAAAGGACCGAACCTCTGCGATGATATTACCTACAGCGGGACGGTAGCGGCGGCGATGGAGGGTACTCTGCTGGGAATACCGTCGATAGCGGTATCGTTAGTGGTGAAAAACCGGCATAAACCTCACTGGGAAGTGGCCGCGGAGTTCATGGTAAGGGTCGCTAAGTATGTGTTAAAAAATGGTTTGCCGGAAGATACGCTTTTGAATGTAAACGTGCCTAACACCCGCAAAGCCAGCCCTGACAGGTATTCTGTAACCACCCAGGGAAGGCGGATATATGAAGATGTGATTACCGAACATATAGATCCCCGCGGAAAACCATATTACTGGATAGGAGGAGTTGAAGGGCAGTTGAGAGGCGGTAAGAAGACCGATTTAGCCGCGATAAAGCGAGGGGTGATATCGGTAACCCCCCTGCACCTGGATTTGACGAATTACGGGGTAATGCGCGATTTATCGCTTATAAACCTGTGAGCGTTATAAATAAGTCTTGACTTTGGAACATATTTTTTCTTAGAATATCAATTCTGGGAAGGATTGGTATTCGACAATCAGGATATAATTAACCATAAATTAAACTGCAGGAGCGTATAAATGGCATCATTAAAGGACAAACTTGCCTCTCAGATACCCGGCCTGAGGGAAGAGATTAAAAATGTTATTGCCGAACGCGGTGAAAAAGTAATCTCCGATGTTACGGTACAACAGGCTTATGGCGGTATGCGAGGCGTAAAGGCTATGATTTGCGATACTTCGGTAGTCGACCCGGGGAAGGGTTTGATAATTCGCGGTATTCCTATCCTGGAAGGGCTGACCGAAAAATGGCCCGAGGAGATTTTCTGGCTGTTGCTGACCGGTAAATTGCCGACCGAGGAAGAAACCAAGTCTCTCCAGGAAGATTACGCCAAACGTTGTGAAGTACCCGGATATGTTTGGGACGTCCTCAGGGCAATGCCCAAGGAATCGCATCCAATGGCTATGCTGGACACGGGAATACTGGTCATGGAACATGAATCGCAGTTCCGCAAAAGATATTCCGAAGGCATGAAGAAAACCGAATACTGGGAACCGGCGCTTGAAGATTCCCTGAGACTGCTGGCGGTCCTGCCGGTTATCGCGGCTGGCGTATATCGTATTCGCTACGACAAGGGCGATCCTATCCCGTATGACAAGAACCTCGATTGGGGCGCCAACTACGCGACAATGCTCGGAATAGACGATCCCAGCGGTGAATTCAAGGAGATGATGCGCCTCTACCTTACTCTGCATTGCGACCATGAAGGCGGTAATGTCTCGGCTAATACATGTCATACCGTCGGCTCGGCCTTGAGCGATCCGTTCTACGCGGTCTCCGCGGGATTGAACGGTCTTGCCGGCCCGCTGCATGGTCTGGCCAACCAGGAATGCCTCGGTTTCGTGCTCCAGATCGAAGAGAAATTCGGCGGAGCTCCTACAGCGGACCAGCTAAAGCAGTTCGCGTGGGATACGCTTAATGCCGGTAAAGTAATCCCCGGTTACGGACACGCGGTTCTCCGCTGCCCGGATCCCAGATTTATCGCATTCCTCGAATTCGGTAAGAAGCATTGCGCCGATGACCCTGTCTTTAAAATCGTCAGCATGATATTCGAACATATTCCCGGCGTATTAATGGAACACGGCAAGGCCAAGAATCCCCAGCCGAACGTGGACGCGGGTTCTGGCTCACTGCTCTACCATTACGGATTGAAGGAATTCCCGTATTACACAGTTCTCTTCAGTGTATCGAGGGCTATGGGTATGTGTGCTCAACTGATATTGAACCGTGCCCTGGGTATTCCAATTACCCGTCCGAAATCGGTATCTACCGAATGGATCAAGGAAAATGCCTAATTTCCCATAATACATTTCCCTCCTTGAAAGTAGCCGCCTCCGGGCGGCTATTATTTTTGTCTTGAAAATAGAGGTGTTTGCGGGTAAAATTGATTTATGGCCTCTGTGGAATTTAAAAACCTTACCAAAGTATACGATGGCGATATTGTCGGCATTAGCAATTTAAACCTGATTATTGCGGACAAGGAATTCGTGGTATTACTGGGGCCGTCGGGATGTGGAAAATCCACGCTTCTTCGGTTAATAGCCGGACTTGAGGAACCCGAATCGGGCGAAATTGTCATAGACGGCGATGTTGTCAATAATATCCCTTCTAAAAAGCGCAATGTAGCAATGGTTTTCCAGGATTATGCCCTTTATCCGCACATGAGTGTCCGCGAAAACCTTACCTTTCCCCTGAAGATGAAAAATATCCCCAGGGAGCGTATTAACGAACTGGTAGTAAAAACTGCCGAGTTGACCGGGCTTGCTGAACTACTGGAGCGAAAACCAAAACAGCTCTCCGGAGGACAGAGACAGCGTGTAGCCCTTGGGAGGGCAATTATCCGCGAACCCGTGGTTTTCCTTTTCGATGAACCTTTATCAAATCTCGATTTTAACCTTCGGATAACATTACGGCGGGAAATCGCGGAATTGCATAAACGCACGGGGATCACCACTATTTATGTTACCCATGACCAGCAGGAAGCTTTGGCTCTGGGTGACAGGGTGGGAATCCTCAAGGATGGTAAGTTGATCCAATACGGGAAACCGATGGAGCTGTACGAAATGCCCGATAATCTTTTCGTTGCCGAATTCATAGGCAATCCGAGAATAAATTTGATTGACGTCGATTATAATGATAAAGGCGAACTGGTTATTGATAATGAGAGGTTTCCGGTAGAGATACCGCGCGGGGCTCTAATGAGTAAAGAACTTGTGATGGGCGCGAGGGCGCACAATATGCAGGTCAGCAGGAGCGCCACCGGTTTCGAGCGGATTATATTCCCGGCGGTTCTGAGTCGATATGAGAATCAGGGCGATGCTGTGCTGTTGGAATTCACTCGAGGAAATAATCGATTAAGCGTTAAGCGAAGCTCCATCGAAAAACTGACCCCGGGGGAAAGTTACTATCTTTCAGCAGATAAAAAGGACATCCTTCTCTTTGACCGCCGGACAGGCACGCGGATTTATCCATAAGAAAAGGAGCCTTGATATACAAGGCTCCTTATTCTGGATCGGATCGGTTTTATAGTCCTTACTTGAGTAAGGTCATCTTTTTGGTCATGGAGTAATCGCCGGCAGTCATCCGGTAGAAATAAACGCCTGTAGCCACCCGGGCGCCGTTATCATTTAGTCCGTCCCATGATATAGTGTGGAATCCTGATGTTTGAACTTCATCTACAAGCGTCGCTATTTTCTGCCCCATCATGTTGTAAACGCTGATGTTAACGCGTTCATCGGCGGTCAGCGAATAGTTGATTGTCGTTGCCGGGTTGAAGGGATTTGGATTATTGCCGGAAAGTTCTGTTTTCTCCGGAAGGTTTTCATCTTCACCAAACCATCCCGACAGGAGCCAGCTCTCGGATCCTTCTTGGACGGAGCCGGGAACTACGGTAAATTCAAATGACGAGGAATCTATTTTAGATGATGGATAGCCGCCGCAGTAGGATATATAATCATAGGCGCCCAGGGGAGCGAATACCGGCACATCCTGGCGGATGTTGCTTACCGTGATATTTTGCCCCGGGGACATGAAAACGTTGTTATACTGCTGGACTGGGCCGTATTGGGAACCTCCTGGAAGCTGGAGCATGACCCAAACATCTGTCTGCAGATAATCCTGAGTATTGTTGTTCAGGATTCCGGTAAAACGGAAATAGCCGCCGGGCTGAACAGTAACCGGAGGATTATTGGGAATCATTTCAATAGAAATGTCAGGTTCCTGAACCTGGCCCGCGCCCCAGATGGCAACATCATCTATATACCATCCCTCGTAGGATACGTAAGAGTCGGAGCCGAAACGGAATCTTATCTGGACGTTTTCAAACGCGTAATCGGAAAGGTCGAATTCGACCTCTGTCCAGTTAAAATTGCCCGACCAGCAGGGAGTTCCCTGCGGCCATGGATGGCTGTAGCCCCCGGCGGTAGTATGAGTATATCCGCCGGCAGGAGTGATTTGATTGAACGGACCGGAATCGATAGACATTTCAACCATCGCGCCATCCCACGCGCTCGAACCGCCGGATTCTTCGATCTCTCCCCACATCCAGAAGGTCAGCGTTGCTCCTTCGGGAAGTGTTACAACCGGAGTAACCAGTCCGCCGTCGCCGTTATCTGTATAAGTTCCGCCTGAGGTTTCGCTTCCGAATTTCCAGGCGGCATCGCCGTCGGGAGTATGGTTGCGATGTGTCCTGATTCCCCAATCATCATAGTACCCGCCGGTAACGGCGCTATGGGTCCATCCCTGGTTGCCATTCTCGATATCATCGGCGAAAACTGTATCATAGACGCCGACATAAAACGTGTGATAACCGCTTTCAGGGTTTCTCGCGTTGTAACCGGCATCATCGGTAGCATACAGGTAGTAATCCACGAATGTACCCTGTGATTGACCGGGGATAAATCCGCGGTAATTATTACCGCTGATGTTGGACATTTCTACGGGATTAAATCCACCGCCATTAGACCAGTAGATAAATGTGGAATCGATATTGCCTTCAGTGGAGCTGATTATCGCGTCCACCTGGTATGATTGAGTTGAAGGAGTATCACCTAAAGGCGTATGGGTGATAAACACTCCCACCTGCAGTTCCGGGCAATCCATATTGTGCCGGGCGAAACCATCGCATATATCAGCATAGTTGGGAGTGCCGTTCAGGGGATTGCCGTCATTATCATCGTATAAAAGCAATTCCCACAGGTAGTCTTCATAACTCATGGGTTTGGCCGCGCGGGAATGATGCCACAGGCTGTCGACATAGGTTTTAATACCGTTACCATGGGTATTGACCAGGTTCACCCGCATATCCCATAGAGCGCCGACCATAATATCGCCCATGCAGTGCGGTTCGCCGTTGCATTCTGTCCCCGGATATTGGGCATTGTTGTCGCTGGAACGAAGATATGTCCCGCTTCCTGACCATCCCCTTCCCATCAGCGGCTGGTCGGTAATACAATTGGCTATGAAATCAGACCAGCCTTCATTCAGCCCTCCGGTTTCATCCCAGTAAGGAAGTGTTTCGGGGTAATAGTAGAACTCAGTTATGCCATGGCCGTACTCGTGGTGGACTACCGTGGCCATCTGGGCGGTATTTCCGCAACCACCGCCTTCGCGGTAGAAATTAATTGAACTGCCATCCCAGTAGGCATTGCACGAGCCATAGACATTGACATTGCAGTTCATTGAATAATCTACCCCGGTAAAAGGCGGGTCGACGTATTTAATATAATCATGGGCGGTGATTGTGTGAAAATAGCCATTGGTTTCCGCCGGGTCAGAGTAGCCGGTGAAATCAATGTCGAGATTGCCGTAGGAAGTGCCGCTAAAAGACGCGCTCGGACCGGCATTGTTGATTACATCAACCCAGGGTCCTTCGAGATAAGCGGTGATAGTTGCGCTTCCGCTTCCCGAGATGGAATAATAACCCGATGAATTCGTTTCATCGGAACCGTATCCGCTGGCATTTACCGTAAGGTCCTTGAAAGGTTCATTATCGAATGGGGTGTAGTCGCCGTTCCACTGAATATCTCCGGTAACCCTGCCGCCAAATTCGCGGGCGATACCATCCCATCGCATTAATATTGCCCCGGTATGGGCATCAATATAATAGAACCATCTTCCCACGGGATTATCTGAATAATAGACGATTTCGTACGCAAGGTGTACGCTGAATTCCTGTTCGGATTGCAATGGGAGAATAATCAGTTGAGATTGCAATGATTCGCCGTTGGCATATTCCGCCGGCAGGTCACTGATAACAACCCGTAGAGCATTCTCAAGGCTCAATGCAGGTGTTGTGTTAATATCAATATCCGGGTATGTGTCCGCCCCGAAAGAAACCAGCGCGCCGTTGGAGGCATAACTCATACGCACCAACCCGTTATAAACGGGTAGGCCGTTATAATAACGCTTAAATACGGCGTGCCACATCTTCCCATGAAAACCGGCGGATTGAAGGCGCAATTCCGATGAATTGACGCCGAAAACTCCGGGGTGGTTATTTATAAATCGGCGGGAAAGCTCCTCAATATTATCTTCATTCAGAGCCGGGGCGAGATTAATGCCTGATGTTACCACCCGGTGGGGAGTGCCGGAATTGACATTCCACCGCACCCAGGTATCTTCCCCATATTCGTTTTTAAAACTCCGCCACGCATTTGAACCATTAAGGAATTTAACAGCGTCATGATTTTCGATGATTCCCTGTTTATAGACTTTTGCTGTGGTAGATAGGCCTTCATCCTGAATGGCTAAGGAAGCGCTCGCGATAAGCATCAGCATTAGAATTGCCGCTCCCAAGACTGGAAAAATTTTAGTCATATAAGTTTCTCCTTGAAACTTCTGGTTATAGAATTTTGTAGTTATAATCCTGCGAACCAATCACTTGAAGAAAAATCCTGTTATTTCGACATGCGGTCAAAATAAAAGCCGCAACTAACAAATGTGATTTGCAGTACGGCTTGATTAAATATAAACTATAAGCGGAGAATGTCAAATAAATAATTGATAATTCTGGTTAGGAAATGGTTAGGAG
>WJIJ01000090.1 GCA_014730345.1 Candidatus Zixiibacteriota bacterium
CTATTTAACTGTTTCAATATATTTAGGCAGAACCTTCCCGAACAGCGTCGCGTACATCACCCGGTAGATATCTGTATTGTCAACGTTATTTTCCAGGAGGTGCGAGTTCAAACCATGCGCCCTGGCGATAATCGCGCCGGCAACATCGTCATAACAGGACCATACAATCCCGAAGCGTAAGCGTGTGCCATGCGCATCGGGCGCGGCGGTGAAAGGCCTGCTACCAGCGCCGTCGATACCATCAAGGGGGGCGCCGTTTTCGGCGATCAAGGGGAGAGGTTTATCGAATTGTTCGGAGTCGCGAATCGCGGTCATCTGCATCCCTCCGGC
The DNA here is from genome assembly GCA_014730345.1 of Candidatus Zixiibacteriota bacterium. Lineage (GTDB taxonomy): Bacteria > Zixibacteria > MSB-5A5 > UM-FILTER-46-8 > UM-FILTER-46-8 > WJIJ01. The sequence goes on from WJIJ01000090.1 coordinate 331, forward strand.
ATCGCTGTCAGCGGCGGTGATAATCAATGTTTTTGGATTTTTCTTCATGAAATCCAGGGCAACGCCGATAGCATCATCCGCCCGGGATATGGCTTCAAGTGTTCCCGATGCATTATTATTGTTGGCGAAGTTATCTGTGCCTTCCTCTTCCACAACCATGAAAAACTGCTTACCTTTTTTCTCCAATATATTTAATGCCGCATCGGTCATTTCGGCAACTGTCGGAGCATAATCGTAATATATCGGCAGTTCATCATTTCGTAACCGTTCTTCTGAATAATCATTGAATGTATGTTTCGCCGCGAAAACCCCCAGCACTTTTTCCACATCGGGAGACAAAGCCATCAGTTCGTCCCTGGTATAGATCACTTTGTAACCGTTTTCGATAGCCGCCTCTATCAAATTCTTGCCGTCCCGACGTACTCCTGCTTCGCCATGTTTACCTATCACGCCTTCAGGCAGGAGAAGCTTTTCGCCGCCGGAGAAGATAATATCAACACCGCTGTTGATTATCTGTTCGGAGATATTATCGGTCATATCTCTTTTCGGGGAATTGGCGGCGAATACCCCGGTTCCCGGTTCGCATATATGCCCGCTGTTGATAAGGGCGGTGGCCATACCCGCCTTTTGGACTTCAACCAGGATACTTTCATTTGTGCCTGAAAGGGATTTAACCGGCTTTTCTTCGGTATTGCCGTAGGTGTCATATTTAACCTTGACCCCATAAGAGTGAATAGTCGCCCCGCCGTGGGAACTGCTGTTAGTCGAATTTAGCACATGCGCTCTGTACAATCCCATACGCTCAAGTTTGTCCCAGTTGCTCATACCATCGGGGCCGTATTTCAGCATACGCAACGCTCCCCACATGGACGCGCCGCTTCCATCTGGATGTATGAATATCACATTGCCAGTTTTGATTGTTTCTTCCTTCTCGGCGCAGGAAATCCCCAGGGTTAACATTATTATAATGGATAGTACCCAAATCGCGGTGTTTTTAATGCGAAAATTCATCTTGTAAATCCTTTCTATGCTTAATCGCTAACTTTCGAATTACAAATTTTATACGGAATTGCATAATCCAATTGAAAACGCTTAGTGTCAAGCGATATTTGAAACCTAACAAATTTCTAATAAACCCTATCATGTATTTTATTATCGCTTAAAAAGCATAAATTAATCATTTGGTCGGGTTTTTATATAAATTACTTACGTTTTAAAATACTGTAGCATCCGCATTATATATTAAAGCCTGAGAACAACTTAACACTATTACGTATAAGTGGTTACGTAATTTTCGGGGAATATTTTTGCTTGACAGAATGATACTGTCTAATTATATTGAGTTTGTTACGGGGGCAGAATGCATCTAATTGGAAAAGGATATCGTAATGTGCCGTATGTGGAGCGTTATTTATAAACCGTTGAGGGGGGGGGAGCTTAACAGCACCCTCCGCGCGGGGACCCCCGGGTTGTGAATGGGATGAGTTGTACTAACGTTAGATCACTTAATAGTCAAGTTTTAAAAAGGAAATTAATATGAAAAAATATTCACTTTTAATAATCTTGGCGTTAGTAGGGGCAGTAGCGCTTTTCGCGTCGGTTAGTCATTCTGATGATGCGGCCGGAATTTACGGCAAAACCAAAGTACTTATTTCTACTGGAGGCGGCACGACTTGGGTAGACACTAGCGGAGTTTCCGTAGAAGAAAATGGGGGTCTTTGTTGGGGAGATGTTGTTGTGTCTGACGAAGGCGGATGGTATTGGATCTGCGAGGTGAGGGATACCGGTTATTACCATCTTGTCGCCACTATTACACTTGGAAATACGACCTATAAGGGAGAAGCTTCAGGATATGATTCTTTGACGATAAATGCCGTTTACCGGGACATAAAACTCTATCCCACTCATGGAACGCCGACAGGCGGTGGAGATGAGTAACAATTAACTCAGGAGGAGCGTTCAAACGCTCCTCCTTTCTAATAGAAGTAAGAGAGTTTGATATGAAAAGAACAGTTTTGATAATATCGGTATTAATCATTTTCTTTTTCGAATCGGGTACCGCTGAGATAGAACCTCTTCCTGGATTTCCCCGAACCTTTGTGGACCACCCTTATTTAGGAACTGGTCTTGGTGGTATTGTGCTTGCCGATTTAGATTCAGACCATTACCAGGAAATAGTTTTCGGATGCTATAACAAGATTTACGTATTGAAACATGACGGTTCCTGCTATGAAGGATGGCCCCAAACCTTCGGATCATACACGCCGGGCCAACCTTCTGTTGGAGATATTGATGGTGATGGAGAATTGGAAATCGCCGGTTCAATTATTATGCCTCAACCTAATGCATCAAAGCTTTTTGTATGGAATCCAGATGGTAGTATAATATTCTATAAAGAATTTCCAAATAACCCGCATTTACCCGTTTTTTATGATCTCGACGCAGATAACAAATGTGAATTACTGGTCTGTAATTATCATGAGAGCCTTCTATATATTTTTGATGGCAACGGGGAGAATTTCGATGGATGGCCCCGGGAGTACCATCCAATCAAAGGCTCTCCCGCTATTGGCGATATCAATAATGATAATGAGTTGGAAATTATTTTTATCTCCGATCCGGACTCGACGAATTCTTTGATTCAATGCGTGCATATCGATGGAAGTAATTGCGACGGGTTTCCTTATCTTATAACAGCCCCAGTGGGACGCGCTATCGCCCACAGTCATTCGGACGGGATTTCTCTTGTAGATATGGATTCCGATGGTTACCAGGAACTCCTCTTTAAATACTCTTTTAGAACGGAAGATTTTGCTTTTATTAATCAGAAATGGATTTTGAAGCATAACGGTATTCCGATGACCTACTGGCCTATAACTGAAGACGGCGATTTTAATTTCGCCCCTGTAGCCGCTGATATAATAGAAGGCGATGGATACGAATATGCGGCCGGTCATTATTTAGGGCGAAAGTATCTTCTTTATAATTCATACGGGGAATTATTACCCGGCTGGCCAACGTTTCCTCCGCGAGGCGGGCCATTTACCCA
>WJIJ01000005.1 GCA_014730345.1 Candidatus Zixiibacteriota bacterium
GGCAATCCCAGCTCGCGGCTAACGATTGCCGCGTGGGATGTCCTGCCGCCATAATCTGTTACTATTCCCGACGCCTTTTTCATTATGGGCACCCAATCGGGATCTGTCTGCCCGGTGACTAATATAGTGTCCTCCTCGAACCTGTCGATTTCATCAATATTCGTTAATACAGAAGCTTTGCCTGCCGCTATCGCTTCCCCTATACTTAAACCGCGTATGATCTCCTTTCCCTGCTCGCGGAGGGAATAGTTTTTCATCACGCTGGTTTCCTTTTGCGATTGGACAGTTTCCGGTCTGGCCTGAACTATATATAATTGTTCATCGTTTCCATCCTTAGCCCATTCGATATCCATAGGCTTGCCATAATGATTTTCAATTTCCTTTGCCCATAGAGCGAGTTGTAATATCTCTTCGTCATTAAGTACGCGAGCTTTTTGTTCTTTTTTAAGAGTGTCCACGTTTTTAGTTTTATGTGAGCCTCCCTTCGAATAAACCATCTTCTTTTCTTTTTTCCCGGTTTTTCTTTCAATAATCGGGACAATTCCGCTCTTTCCCAGAAGTGGTTTGAAAACCATATATTCATCCGGATTGACCGAACCCTGAACAACATTTTCACCCAATCCCCAGGCGGCATTGATAACGATAACATCCGGAAATCCGGTTTCGGTATCGATGGAGAACATGACCCCTGAACCGGCTTTGTCGGACCGCACCATTTTCTGGACACCGACGGACAGGGCTACCTTCATGTGATCAAAACCTTTTTCTTCGCGGTAGGTAATTGCCCTGTCGGTGAAAAGCGATGCGAAACATTTTTTGCAGGCTTCAAATAATTCGTCAACACCGGTTACATTCAGAAAAGTTTCCTGCTGCCCGGCAAAACTCGCGTCCGGAAGGTCCTCGGCCGTGGCGCTACTGCGCACGGCGGTATCTACTTCATCATCTTCATAGAGATTGCACAATTGCTCATAAGCCGTTTTTAAAGCCGACTTAAATTCCCCCGGCAATCGGCCGTTGGTAAAAAGCCGACGGATTTTCTTGCCGTTTTTCTCCAGGCGGGAATTGTTTTCGGATATACCTTTTAAATATCCTGTGAGTTTATCTTCGATTTCATTATAATCGATAAATTCGCGGTACGCGGCGGCCGTAGTTGCAAATCCGCCGGGAACGTTAATTCCCGATTTTTTGAGGTTACTTAACATCTCGCCGAGGGACGCGTTCTTGCCGCCGACCTCTGCTACATTATCAGAATTCAATTCATCGAATTTCTTTACATAATTGTTTAAATTTCCCATTTTCATCAACCTGATTAATTTAGATAGAGTTTTTCATCAACTACTCACATAATCTTCGAGAGTTCAAATATACCCTGTCTATTTAAATATCCGAGTTGGATCCGGCTTTAATACCCAATCCCGCGCTTTATCGAGCTCATTAACATTAAATGACTGAAAGGAGGTATCTTCAAAATTTTTAAATAGATCCTTCAAATACAACCCTATACCATTATTCGATAAAACCGCCACCTTACGTATATTATCCTTATGTTTAATTAGGGTCCCATAAGTATCCACAACAAGATCGGGATTGTAATCACTAATTTGTGAAGCATCTATAAGCACGTCGACTTGGGGATAAGCTTCACACTTGGAACTAACGCGTTTTAATACATCCGTGAACTCATTCTGATCTAATTCTCCTTCAAGGCTAATCCCGATTTTATTTTGCTTTTCATAAAATATCCGGTACATTTTACTACTCCTTACGGTCGTACAACTTTAATTTGATTAAGCTTAACAAGGACCTTCCAATACTCACTCAGTTTATATATCATGTATAGCAATAAAAATGCCAAACCTCCTCAGGCGGTATAAAAGCTTATAATGGGATTTATAGCGAATAATAATAGAATTATTTCTAAGGTCTATTAGAGATATATCTAAGAAAGACCGAGATTTCTTGAAAACTTACAAATTACATAATTTTATGCTAATTGCTTTCTATCATTTCAATTACTTTCGATTTGAGGGATTCCATATTTGAAGTTTTGGTCATGTAGTCATCGGCTAACCATGATTTGAAATCCTTCTTGAAATCGGTATGCTCACAGTTCAGGAGAATCGGGATGTCGGTTTTGATCTTCCTGATATCCCTTAACAATCGGAAACCGTTTTCGGCTCCAGTTTCCATGCCAAGAATAATAAGGTCGAACGATTTATCGCTTTTGAGAATTTTTAAACCATCATTTCTCGAAGTCGCGGTCAGAATTATGTAACCATCAGTGATCAATTCATTATGATATCTTTCTAAATCTCCGATTTTTTTATCAATTATCAATAACTTAGCCATATCTATCCTTATTTATCTAATTACCAGTATCTCGGCCGATTATAGAAATCGTACAATGTCTTGATATTGCGTTCATCTTCAAATTCCTCAATGGGGAATTCGGGCGCGTCTTCAAAACTTTCCTTTTTCAGGTCAATTAAGAGTTCTTTCTTTTCATTATCAAGGCTATTAACCCATTCGGTGGGAACAGGTATTCGCCTGCCAAGATCGATGGAATTGGCATCGACAATGATGAATTTTATCTTCCAATTATCATCTTCAATAATCGCGTCTGAGGTCTTGCCCATTTCGCCGTCGATAAGCTTCACATCCATGGATTTCAATTCATCATAATTAACAAGAAAGGACATCTTTTCATCGAATTTTTCGTTTCCCCAGTACGGCGGCAGGTTATAGTAATCCCGGACCATCTTTTCCTTATCCCTGGTGACCGGTTCATCAAGCCGTATCATAGGGCTTTGCTCTACTTCGGCGCGCTGGTAATTTATTACAATCTCCTCCTGGTCCCAGTTAAGATTAGTAATGCTATCCGGTGAAATCAGTACTTTACGATCAGCGAGCCAATCTTCGGTATCGATCAGGATGTACCGGAGGGTTAAATCCCTCATGTCAAAATACAATTCCCGGGCAAATCCTACATGGCTGTCTATTGTTTTAACGGATATACCTTTTATCTTATTGATATATTTATACATTTTTAAACTCCTGTCTTAAACAAATAATTCCTTCTTTCATATTTTCATCGTGGTTACATCATATTCTCGCCGGCGGAGCCATAAAATCGGGATCATTCACTTCATTCGGAATATTGTTTTTAACTATATTCTCTATCTCGGAGAGCGCGTCTTTATCCATCTTCCAACCCATTACATCATCGAGCGCGTCAAGCTGGTCGGGCCTGCGAGCGCCCCACAATGCTATATCCATGCCTTTGTCCAATGCCCACCTGGCGGCAAGGTGAATAACGCTTTTACCGAAATTATCCCTGGCGAAATTATCAAGCAGGTCCACGGTTTTCATATAATTCTCGAGAAGCGGCGGTTTGAACTTGGGATCTAATTTCCGTAAATCATCGCCGGTGAATTCACTATTCTTGGTTATTTTCCCGGTCAACAGCCCCCGGCAGAGGACGCCATATGTCATTAACGCAATGCCGTTGTTTTCACAATATGGTTTTACATCATCCTCTATTCCCCTCTCAAAAATATTGTAAGGAGGCTGGCAAACCTGGACAGGAGCGACATTACGAAAGGCATCCATCTGTTTCGGGGAGTAATTACTAACTCCTACCGCGCGGATTTTGCCTTGTTTATAAATTTGATTGACCGCTTCAGCGGTTTCCTCAAAGGGTACCGCGGGATCGGGCCAATGGATGAAATAAATATCTATATAATCAGTTTTCAGCCGTTTAAGCGATTCATCCACTTCTTTCATTATCCGCACCTGCGTGGAATTGCGTTGAACGCCGCCGTCATCCCATTCGAGTCCGGCTTTGGTCGAAATATGGACCTTATCCCTCGCCCCTGCCGATGTTATAGCTTTGCCAACTATATTTTCGGATTTACCAAATCCATAAACCGGAGCAGTATCTATTAGATTAATGCCTTTATCAAGCGCTGTCCTAATCGTATTGAGGGATTCCATTTCATCGGTACCGCCCCACATGAAACCGCCAATAGCCCATGTACCCAAACCGATTCTCGATATATTCATATTCAAAGAACTAACTGCTTTTGTTTCCATAATACAACTCTTTCCTTCCTGCGTGAGAATCAAGTTAACATTTCATTTATATCTTTAGCGTCAAGCGCCGAGCAATTATTCTCATCATTATCAAAATAGCAAAAGACATCCGTTCCATTAACCATTCATAAAGTATAATATAATCATGGCCGCCAGTTTACTCGTCCTGCTATCCACATCGAAGCGGGGATTAAGCTCGCTGATTTCAAGTACCCGGCTTCGATTATCATTACCGGCAATCACGGCGATTTCGCAAATTTCCTCAGCGGTCAATCCCACCGGATACGGGGCGCTTACCCCGGGAGCATCCACCGCCCGAACTGAATCCATGTCAAATCCCCAGAATATCGAATCTGCTTTTTCTCCCGATAGAATCCCTTCGATAGTTTTGCTAATCCCATTCTTACGGAGTTCGGAGAGATTGTAGATATTCACGCCTTTTCTTCTGAGGTATTCGTCATGCGCAGGAGAATTTGCTATCTTTTTATTTGCCAGTTCGTAGAATTTGGGAGGATGGATAAACTCTTCTTCAAGTAATTGCCGATATGGCGTTCCGCTGTGGGTTCGTTCATCCTCACGCACGTCAAAATGACTGTCGATGTTAAAGACGAGCATATCATCGGAGATTTCCGACAATGCTTTGCAATCGGGATAGGATATATCGTTGCCGCCGCCGAGGACAATCAACTGTTTTCCGTCTTTGAGAATTTTCAGAGCGGTATCCATGAGGATTTGATGTATTTCCTCAAGGTTCATATCCGTATTAATATCTCCAATATCTACAACAAGCTTATCACGCAGATTTTCCGGTACCGGAAACCTGTATAAGGAGCGGCGGATTTCAACCGGGCCGTTGGCGGTTCCTGGCCGGCCTTTGTTTCGTCTCACGCCTATATCCTGGGGACAGCCAATGATGATTATATCCGAGTTGTCATAATATTCTTCATTCCATTGAACGAACTCTCCCATTCGCTTATCGTCGGGGTCGTTCCTAATATAAAAAAGATCCTTAGCCGGACTTTTAATCTCAGAGAATAGCTTTTGATGAATACTCATAATGTATTTTCAGTTATCCAAAACAGGTTCTTTGACGTTGAATCTCGAATTAATAACTTTTATAATACTTTCTCCTTTTCTCTGTCGATTGCATCCTGCTTTCGCTTTTCTTTCTCGTGTTCGTCAACAGCCTTACGATGAGCTTCATCTCCCTCAAAGTCATTACGGCGTTTATCGAGGTTCTTAATGGCGTCGCTTTTGCCGTATATCAAAAGCGTATCCTGAATATTAATTTTTGTTTTTCCCGCGGGAGCCCCTATAAAAATTCCCTCATGGCGTTGAATACCCAAAATGATAACTCCCTCGGCATTCAGGTTACATTCCCTGAGATCTTTGTCAACCAGCCAATCGCCTTCCTCCACTCGAAGTTCGGTTACTACATATTCATCCGAAAGGTGCAACAGGTTGTAGTAATCCCTGGTATCAAGGTCCGTCCAGCGGTTAAGAGCCTTATTAATCAGGTGTCGAAGATATATGTCGACTATTCTGCTACGCGAAAGTATCAGGAAAACAATAACTCCGCCGATGAGAAAAAGTAACCTAACCAAGCGGACGCTTTGGTCCCCCGTATTTACAAAAGTGAGAATGAGCGATATAACAATAGTTATAAGACCGGCACTGCGGAAAATCATAAGTAACATTATAATCCTCCTGCGGACCGGATGGTTAACGATATTCTCCGCTTCATTTGTGGTAAAACCGGTGCCTGTAAATGCTGAACGCGCCTGAAACCTGGCAGTTTCATAAGATAAGCCCGTCAACGCAAGCGCGGTAGAAGCTATCCGGGTGATAATCAGCGATAATCCCAGGACAGTTAATAATGCTAATATTCCTACAATTCCAAGCATGATATCTTACCAGCCTACTTTTTTTTCGCGGTGGAAACTTCCATCATAAAAGGTTTTACTACGTGATGATCGATTGTTCTGTGAAAATCATTCAGGCTTCCACTATTATCAAGGTTCAAGTCAGCCATCCTTATGGTATCTCTGAGATTGAACTGGCTATCTTCCTCAAGGTCGTAACGGAGGAATTCCTTGAATTCCATTTTATCCCTATCCTCTCCCCGCTCCCTAATTCGCTCATACCTGATCCGCGGATTCTCAACCCGCACATAAATGAGTATGAAGTTGTTACCATATTTGCCCTTGAGGATACTTACATCCGATGGAGTGCGGATTCCGGTAATTCCAACGTTTTCCCATTTTTCGCGTTCTATTATATCAATTATCCGGGTTATGAAATAACCGCGTCCATACTTGCTCAGGCATTTCTCGGAAATATCATGCAGGTTCTCCCTGGTTTTTTCAACGCCTTCTTCTTCAGCTATTCCCCTGACGATATCCCCGACCGACAGCGATGGCACATCATATTCGCGATTTAGATATTTTATTAATTCATCTTTTCCGGAACCGTTTTTTCCGGTTACGCCTAATATTTTCATAGTTAATTTTCAAGTTGCTGATATTCCAAATCTCAAATGTTTTTAACTTGATCATTGGCCGCACCGAGTTTCGAGTAATCGAATTCGGGATTACTCTTTATTTCTTCGGTCGACAGGTCAACATGGACTTTCGAATTGGTCCAATCCACGCTTTTTACTTCCTCGGGCGAGATTATTACCCTTTTACCGTCCAATATAAAATTGGATGTGTCAATAACCAGCCTGTGAATTTCCCAGTTATCATCATCAATTATGAAATCTTCAACATTGCCGATTTCACCATCAGAAGCATGTATTCCATATCCAAGCACTTCGCGCGAATCGCGCAGATGAGGATTGCCCGAAGTATTATCCTTTTCTCTCAAACTCTCCCGTTTTACGCCCTCCGATGAAGGTTTGGCCGGGGAGTTGGGATGACCATAATCACGGGGCCTGTCTGCTGTCCAATAAACAGGCCATTTATAATAGTTTATTACATCGATTTCCTTCTGGCGCGAAACCGGCTTTTCATTACCGATATCAGGGCTGTTTTCAATCTGCTTTTTTGTTAGATCAACCGGAAACTCATTTTTATCCCATTCCGGTTTTTCGAGGGCGGCTGTTGAAAGTAAAACCCTTTTTCCAGGAAGCCATTTCCCGGTATCAGCTACAAGGTACCTTATTGTCCAACTGTCATCCTCAAAATAAAAAGTGCGAACTTTGCCGATATTGCCATCTTTAGCGGCAATATTATTATTATGGAGATCTTTAATTCCTCTATACATTTTTCCACCTCCGGGTTAAACAATCCGCTTGAATTCGGTATCGCGGAAGCAGGCGGACTCCATTCCGCCTGTCCCCCGCGCTTAGGTTGGCCCTAAGATTCCGATTCAACCTGGATATATTTTCGTTTAGTCTCGTCTATTTTAGGTATTTCAATTTTTAGAATACCGTCTCTGTAATTTGCTTTGACCTCCGTTGTGTCGACATTACTGGGAAGCGAAAAATTCCTGCAGAAATGCCCAAACGTCCTCTCCGAACGGTAGTAATTTTCATTTTCGCTTAAATATTCTTCTTTCTTCTCTCCGCAAACCGTCAGCGTGTGGTTCTCCACACTGACCTTAATCTCATCCTTTTTGATGCCCGGGATTTCAGCCCTGAAGATGATATTTTTTTCATCTTCGCTAACATCCACTAAGGGAGCCCACTGCGATGGATACTCGGTCCAGTCATCTTCATTTACTGTATTCCTAAAATACCTGTTAAGATTATTTCTCATGTTCTCCCACGGGTCCATCCCTGTTCTGTGCTTGAATCTCGTTAAAGCCATTATCGAAACCTCCTGTTCTTTGCGTTGTCGATCAAACAGCGTAATTCGAAAGTTACTTCATTTTCGCTTAATAACTAAAGCAACTAACATGCCGGAACCTCATGCCCCTGATAAACGCTAATAATGCCCGCTAATAGGGATATATTAGATATATTGATAATTTTATCTTTGAAAAATCTCTAATTCGAAGGATTTATTGATTCAAAACAGATATTAACTTTTTTGTGATGAATAATTTTATAACGATGTATTTCCCAGCCAGTCTTTTGTCATAAACTCCCCCTGGTGACCGTCGGGATCGAAGAAATAGATGCTTTTCTGACCATCCGGCCATTCATGTTCGGATATATCGACTTGAAGAGATTCGAGTTTTTCTTTTATATGCTGGTAATCCCCGGGAGTTATCTGGAACGCGTAATGGATATGTTCGGCCGCGCGCCCATCGAACAAACCCAGGTATTCTTTTTCCCAGATGCCGAAACAACAACCATCTTTCATAACAAACATTGCCTGTTTGCCATCGTTAAATTCCATCACTTTTTCATAGTCGAGTACTGATTTGTAAAACTCCACTGAGAGTTTCATGTCTGTAGCTTCAATATGTATCTCAAGAAGTTTCATAATCGCAGACGGTTTTTTAACTGAGCATTCCTTCGATAATCAAATCGACCGCGTCATCCTCGGACATCCCCCTGGACATAAGCGTTTCTAATTGTTTATTATCGACGCTTCCAATCGCGGCCTCGTGGGTAATGTGCGCCTTTGGATGATGTACTTCCACTATAGGAATCGCTGTAGCGACCGCGTCATCCTGCACAATCTCCTTGCAGTCGACGTGTCCTCTGGCAAAAGGAGCCGAAGCGGTCATCTTGTTGTATATTTCAGCGCGAGCCCTTCCGCGGACGGCAATTTTCGAAGTCAACGCTCCCCGGGCGTTTTTACCTTCCAGATACGCGGACTCCCTTATTTTTATTTCGTCGTCATCATGGCCGCTGATTCGGGCCAGCATTTCTACTACGGCGTTCTCCCCGCAGAATGTCTCATAATCAATATCAATCAAACCAACCCTGCCCTTAACCAGTTCGAATTCGGTTTTAAATTCAGCATTCCGACCGATATTTACTTTAGCTTTTGGAATAACCTTTACGCCTCCCCGGGGGCTGTGGACATGTTTTTCTAAATACTTATACTTCGCGTTTTCGCCAATGCGGATGTTCGCGTCCATTATATGTTGAACATCCACGGCAAATGGGAAAATACAATGAGCCAGGAGAGAGATATATGAGTTCGTTCCGATATCCACATCCATTACGATTTTCTGTATGCCTTTTTCGGGAAACATACCAAAACATAGATGTACCTGTTTATCGATACGGACACCTTTATTCAGTTTAACATTTACCTCGATACCATCCTCAATTTTATTCGTATCGATGTTCAATCCGGGAACTGAATGCATGCCGATAACTTCATCATGGTGTATGGTCAAATGGGCTGTATCGGGATCTTTAAGGACGTGAGGACTCTCGGTGTTCCCATATAACTCATCAACCAACTGCTTATCTTTAATCATACAGTTTCCTTTATCTCTGCTTTGTTGGGCATGTTCTTATGATCGCATGGTATGCACCTGTCCTCGAAGTATTTCGATATTTTATCGATTGTTCCTTTGTCGATAATATTTCCATCGCACATAAGGAACGCGTGCTCGGCGCGGTTCAATACCGCTAAACTATGGGTAATCAAGATAACGGTTGTTCCATCCCTTTTTAAAATATCAACCGCTTCGAAAATACGTTCCAGTGACTCGACATCTATACCGGAATCCGGCTCATCGAGCAAGGCAACCCTCGGTCTCATAGCCAGTATCGAAGCCAGTTCTATTTTCTTTCGCTCGCCGCCGCTTAAAGTTCTGTCTACGGACCTGTGCATATAGTCCTCGGCATCGAGACCTACATCATCAAGCACCCTGAGTACTAAGCTCTCGTCATTTTCACGCGAAGAAGCCATAATAAAGCTCTTTATACTCAACCCTTCAAACCTCGCCGGTTCCTGCCAAGCGAGGGTTATGCCTTTCCGGGCGCGTTCGTCAATATTCATCCCTTTTAGAGATTCCCCATTGTATCTAATTTCGCCTTCAAAATCGGTATAACCCGACAAACCGGCTATAGTCGAAGCAAGGGTAGATTTACCGGCTCCATTAGGGCCTACTACGGCATGTACATGCCCCTCCCAGAACTCAACATTTAATTTTGCGATTATGTTTTTGCCATTCAGCGCCAATGTAAGGTTTTCAATTTCAATTATTGCCATGTCCATTTTCCCCGGGGAATCGAATTTAAGTTATTCTTTGTTAAGCGGTACTGAGCAATTTAGCATCGAGTTCGATATCAACAGCTTCAAGCGCTTTTGATACCGGGCATCCCGCCTTCGCGCCTTCCGCCAGCTCCATGAATTTTTCATCATCGATTTCGGGTACATCACCCTCGGTTTTCAAAACCACTTTCTTAATAGCGAACCCATCGCCTTGCTTATCGATAGTTACCTCGGCGTTCGTTTCCACGCTATTGGGTTTAAAACCCTCCTCGGTCAATAAATGAGCCAGCGCCATTGAAAAACACCCGGCATGAGCCGCCCCGATAAGCTCCTCGGGATTGGTTCCTTCGCCATTTTCGAATCTCGAAGCGAAAGAATAATTTGCCTTTAGAGCGCCGCTTCCGAGATTCAGCCTTCCGGTACCTTCTTTCATTGTACCGGTCCATATTGCGTTTGCCTTACGAATTGGCATAGAGATCTCCTTTTTATGATTAGATTACGCGTATATCTGGAATTTTAAATATCATTCCAAATATTTTCTTGTTCCGTAGTGTTCATGAATCTTTATTTCGTTTTTCCTGTCCAGTTTTGTAAATGAAAAATAATCAGGGCTTCTCTCAATCTTCTCTAAATCACAATCTACGATAACACTTGAAGCCGCGATATCGATGCTTTTCACCAGCAGTGTTGTAATGATAACTTCCCTGTGGGAGGTTATGTTCCATGCATCGATAACCATGTAATGTATCCTGCCGGTTTTTACATCGAATACCAGGTCTTTCAACGTTCCAACTTCTTCATCAACCGCGCTAACGACAAATTCCAACAGGTTTTTGCCCCGCAAAAGTTTGCCTTTGGCGTCATTATCATCAGCTGAGGAATCTTCTTCTTTTTCATAACCTTCGCCGGCGGCCCGGTCTTCGGGAGTGAATCCGGGGACCATACTTGCTGTTACACCCACTACCCAGTATGGCGGAACGCCAAAGTATTTATGCACTTCATCCTCGTGTTCACCGGAAATCAAGTCAACTGATTCAAGAGACGGCATATCCTCGATTTTAGCCTTTGCTATTTCCAACTTAAATGATTTTGATGACCAATCGACATTGTTCATCAATAATGACATTGGAATCAGCACTTTCTTATCCTTCATCCAGTTTCCCATATCGACAATAATATATCGAACCGCCCATTCCACGGGGTCGAAAAGAACATCCATTGCCTGACCTGCTTCACGCCCTTCGGCAATTATTTTTGTATCCATTATTTTTCTAAGCGAGGATAGCATTTCAATCAACCTCCTACAGGGCTTTTATTGATTTCATTTACTACATTCTCAGGACTACCCTCAATGAACGCGTCAATGTTTTCTTTGGTGGTATCGAGTATCCTGATTACAGCTTCACATGTATTAAACGCGCTATGGGGAGTAACAATGACATTACGGAGCCTCAACAATATATGATCGGCAAGCAGTGTTTCCATGTCATGTTCTTCCTTGAAGGCAGAATGCAGGAGCTCAGCTTCCTCCCTGATGACCGGTTCCTCCGGTAGGACATCCAGCCCCGCCGCCTTGAGTTTTCCGGAAGCGAGAGCTTCAATCATATCCTTTGGATTGACAACCGAACCGCGGGAGGTATTTATCAATATGGTATCATCTTTCATCGCATCGAATTCTTCCCTGCTTATCATGTTTTTCGTTTTATCATTAGCCGGCACATGCAAGGTGATAATCTCGGCTCCGGAGATAACGTCTTTGATGTTGTCGCGATATTCAAACCCAAGTTCCTGAGCCAATTCTTCGCGGGGCTTTACATCATAGGCAAGGACCTTCATACCGAACCCGCCGGCGATGCGGATTACATATTCGCCAATATCACCGGTTCCTATAACGCCAATAGTTTTCCCTTTGAGGTCAAATCCCTGCAACCCTTCCTGCGAAAAATCGCCTTTCCTGGTTCGATCGATCGCGTCGCGTAAGTTATGGCTTATAGTCAGAAGCAATCCAAAAACATGTTCGGCTACCGTGTTGTCGCCGTAACGAGGTACATTACATACAACAACGCCCTTTTCGTTGCATTCGTCTAAAGCGATATGATCGAATCCCGTAGAACGGGTGGCAATCATTTTAAGGTCTGGCAATTTTTCTATTGTGGTTTTATCCAGATCGCTGTGAATGAATGTTGATATGATCTCCGTATCAGAGAATTCACCAGCATTTTCCGCGGTTAAAGGTTCCTTAAAATAGCTAATATCATTTTCGCCAGACAAATCGTCGAATTTCTCTCTTTCCCACTGTTCAACCTCAAATAAACTTATCTTCATTTCTTACTCCTTTTCATCGTTTTGGTCGTCTTCATTTCTAAGGGCTTCAAAACCTGATGCTATATCCAGCAGTTCTGCGGTTACTGAACTTTGTCTTCTTTGATTGAAACGCATACTGAGTTCATGCATTTCCTCCTCAATATTTTTCTCGGCGGCTTGCATAGAAGCCAACCGGCTGGCATTTTCACTGGCAAGGGATTCGGCAAATGCCCTGTATAAAGATACATACAGGTATTGTTTAAACAGGTACCGGAAGTAACCCGACCATTCTCCGGGAAAGCGCGGAATGGCGCGGGAATCCCATTCCTTTTCCCGAAGCGCTTTTAACCAACCCAAATCAAGTGGGAGTAGTTTCCGCGATTGCGGCTTGTAGGAAGCTCCGCCGACTCTACTGTTATAAAAAATAAGCAGCGTCGAATTCGGACTACCTTCCCGCCAGGGAAGGTATTCGAGAAGCATCTCCTCTACGGCAGGCCCGATACCCTCAACTGAACCGGGTTGCCGTACGATACTATCAATGGAATACCCTCTCGATTGAACCAGCGATGTCGCCTTGAATCCGGAGGTCATCATAAAAATATCTTCATCCCGGAAATCCGCTATATTTTCCAAGGCATATTCCACTACCTCATCGTTAAACTGGCCTACCATACCCATTTCAGATCCATAAATAACAACTGCAATACCGCCTGCCTCCCGAGTTTTCAGGCTATCCATAAATCCGGGCTTTCTTGTCAACAGGATCTGGAATGCCATGGAAACCGAATTATTATACTCATTAAGGGCATCCGCCGCCTGTTCGTACTGGCGTATGTTGACCGCGGCGATAGCTTTCATCGTCTTGACTACCGATTGTAGATCTTCTGTGCTCTCTATATGCCTTTGCAAAGATTCAAGAGTTTCCATCGTTTTCCTTGATTTCCTTAACAGCTCGTTCCAATGTCCTTATTATTTTCTCCATATCATCTTCATCCAATTCATTTCCATCGAGAATAGCTTCCGCAACATCAGAGCATTTATCATTAAACTGTTTTATTATTTCTTTCTCGGCATCTCCAATCATTTCAACCGAAACATCATCAAGGATGCCTTCGTTGACCGCTATCAACACCGCTATTTGTTCGGGGGCGGAAATCGGATTAAACTGGGATTGTTTCAAAACTTCCCTTACTCTTCTCCCCCTTTCGAGTTTATTTTTTGTCTCTTCATCAAGCCTCGAACTGAACCTGGCGAATGTTTCCAGTTCTTCGAACTGTGAATAAGAAAGACGCAAATCCCCGGCGATTTCCCGGTAAGCGGGAAGCTGGGTTTTGCCGCCAACCCTCGATACAGATTTACCAACATCCACTGCCGGTAATATTCCCTTGCTGTACATCTGTGGATTGAGATATATCTGTCCGTCAGTGATTGAAATGAGGTTAGTAGGGATATAAGCGGAGATGTTCTGGGCATGTGTTTCAACTATCGGAAGCGCCGTTAATGAACCGCCGCCATTCTCATCGTTTAGATGAGTTGCCCTTTCGAGCAACCGCGAATGGATGTAGAAAATATCGCCAGGGTATGCCTCCCGCGCAGGAGGACGGCGCAGTAACAGCGAAAGTTCCCTGTACGCGCGGGCATGTTTAGTAAGATCATCGTATACTATCAAAACATCTCTTCCCTTTTCGCGGAAATACTCCCCTATGGTTGTAGCCGCGTAAGGAGTTATATATACAAGCCCCGGAGGATCCTCGCCATCGGCGGAAACAACCATACTGTATTCCATAGCGTCGTTTTCGCGAAGATCCGTGATGACCCTGGCGATATCCGAACTTTTAAGACCTATGGCGCAGTAGATGCAGATCACGTTTTTATCATGCTGGTTGATTATTGTATCAACGGCGATTGCCGTTTTACCCGTCTGTCTGTCCCCCAATATCAATTCCCTCTGCCCCCTTCCGATGGGGATGAGTGAATCAATTGCTTTCAAACCCGTTTGCAGGGGTACTTCGACCGGCTCCCTGTCCATCATCTCAGGAGCTTCCCGTTCAACCGGAATGGAGGTCTTTTTCGATGGAGGTTGTTTTCCGTCCAGCGGCCGCCCCACTGCGTCGATAACCCGCCCTATTAATGAATCACCTGCTGGAACATCCGCCACCCGGTAGGTTCTCTCGGCTTCATCGCCAACTGTTATAGTATTGCTCTTATCAAGCATAACCACCCCGATATCTTCGGGGTCCAGGTTAAACGCCAACCCGTATTTTTCTCCCGGGAATTTAATCAATTCTTCGAACTTTACAGATGGAAGTCCTCTTACCCGGGCGATACTTTCGCCAAGGTATGAAACATACCCTCTCTCGAATGATTCTAAATGATACTCATAGGTTTCGATCATCCGATGGGATACTTTCTCGGTTTGCTCCAATATCTTCTTAATATCTGCGTCTATCATAAAATCAACTTTTGCTATTCGATTTAACTCCGTTTATTTTCCTCTTCACCAACTTAATCATGTCCGGATTCCGGTAATTGAAGTTTTTCAATGAATTCTTTTTCAAAATCATCAAGGTACCTGTCAACGCTCCAGCTTAAAGACTTTCCGCCGGAAGTAATTTCAATTCCGCATATCATATTTTCAGAAGTTTCATAATTAACTTCCCTTTTTCCGGGTAATTTATCATTCAGGATATCTTCTATCCTGTTTTTAGTATTTCCGTGAATATCATTTCTTGTTCTAATAATCACACCCTTGCCGCCATCACTATTAATATTCAGTTTTTCCATGAACTCATCATCATCCATTTTTACAATCCTGCCGAGGAAAGCATCAAGCATCTGCTTTTCGAGCTGTTGGTCCCCGAGGTCAAAAAGAACTTTCCGCGAAACCGCGTAAACTTGACGGCCGATAGTTTCGCGAATTTCGTTCATTAGCCGCTCTCTTTCTTTATCAAATGCCCCTTCCCATTCTTTTTTCATCTCATCCACTTCTCCACGTGCTTCTTTAATCAATTCTTTTCTCTTTTCCTCCGCCTCTTTCCGGGCTTTCGATAATATATCTTCCCGTTTCTTCTCGATTTTGGATGATTTTTCCTCGTACTCGCTTTTCATCTTCTCAGCCTCATTCTTCTCTTTATCAGCATCCTCGAAACGGGAAGATATTTTCCGCTCCCTTTCATCCATTGCATTAACTACCCGGTCGTAAAGAAAATGTTTAAGCAGGAATACGAGAATGATAAAGTTGATTATTTGCGCAATTAGTGTTAACCAATTAATCTCCAATGTTCATCACCTCGCTTAACCTGTAACATGGTTCCAGAATGGATTCGCGAATATCAGGATAATTGCGATTACAAAGCAGTAAATTGCCGTGGACTCGATCATCGCCAGTCCTACAAAAAGCGTCCTGGTTATCGTACTCGATTCGTCAGGTTGTTGGGCTACCGAATCCAACGCCTGAGCGAGGGCTTTTGCTTCACCCAATGCGGGACCGATTGAGCCGATTGCGATGGTTAATCCCGCCGTAAAAATCGAGGCAATTCCAATCAGATCTATACTACTCATTTTCTTTCTCCTCTATTTTCTCTTTTTCCTTTTCTTCATGCGCGCGCGCTGAAGACGCTATATACACCGTTGCCAGAACAGCGAAAATGTACGCTTGAATCTGTCCAATTATGAGTTCCAGTAAATTCATAGCCACCGGCAAAAAGAATGGTGCAATTGACAACAGAATTCCTATTATCATGGTACCGCTCATAACATTCCCGAATAATCTTACCGCGAGCGCGAGGGTCCTCGAAAATTCCCCAATCACATTGAATGGGAGCATAAACGGCGATGGTTTTATGTAATGCTTGAAATAACCGCCAATCCCCTGCTCAATTATTCCGAAGACGGGCACTCCCAAAAAAACACATAACGCTAATGCGCTTGTAGTGTATATAGAACCGGTCGGCGGGTGAAATCCGGGAATCGCGGACAGCAGGTTGGAGAGCGAGATGAACAAGAACAATGTTCCTAAAAATGGTAAATACCGGTCAGGGTTTTTAGGCAATATTTCCTCTATCTCATCCCTTATATATGAAACTACAGATTCGAGGAAGTTCTGCCATCGCGAAAATTTGCCCTCTACGGTTATATTCCGCGTCGCCAGCCAACTGATTAAAACCAAAATCGTCATGACCACCCATGTATACACGATATTAGCGCTGAGCACCAAGTCGCCTATGCGCCAGAATATTATTTCATCAGGAGTAATATTCATATCTTATTGCTGAAATACCTCCAGTCCTTTCTGCGGATTTACGATTCTAACGAAAGCGTATTTTGTGACCATAAAAGCTGACAATGTAGCGAGAATTCCAACCAATCCCCACAATTGGGAAACGAGGTAGAACACCGATAATGCCGCGGCGAATCTTACGATTAAACTCCCGGAAGAAAGTATTATCGGAAAGCGTGAATATGCCATTCTGCCGGTTGTCCAATAGAGTATGCCAAAAAAGAATATTCCGAGTACGAAACCTGCCAAAAGTGACATCATTATTTCAACTACTTCAGGATACATATTAATTCCTCCATTTAGATGACGATTTTTTTAATAGTATATTTGTTATTATAGGGCTGATTATGCAGGTTAGAATGGAAACCAACACCATTCCGGCGAAAACATTAGACGGAACCGCCCAGGGCCCTTTGGTTAACCCTTTATGCATAATGATCATTGCAATCTCCGCTCTGGGAACCATACTGACCCCGATCAAAATCGCTCCTGAACCACCAATAACAGCCCAGCTTGGCAAACCATCACCAATAATTTTTCCAGCGAACGCGGCCATTGTCAGCGCGGCTCCTATACCGACTGCCGAGGTTAAGACACCGGGTTCGATGCTTAAACCTATCCCGATGAAGAAAAACGGACTGAATAGTTCATAAAGCGTTTTATAAGATTTATCGATTTTCATAGATTGAGGATCCCTGCTAAAAGCCAGCCCCGCGAAAAAGGCTCCAATCGCAATTGAGAATCCAAGCAATCCGGCAGTAGAGGCGATAATAAATCCAACGCCGGCGGTCATCAACATCGGTCCCGGGGATTCGCTTATTTTCTCGCCGAATTCGGTAATGTTTCTTTCAACATATAATGAGAACAGAACGCACGCCCCACCAAATAGTAATAATTTCATTAGTATAATTCCGGTCGATCGAAGTATATCTGAAACGATAGGAGCGTTCATGCTCTCCCTGAGCACCGGAGCGATTGAAAAAAGGACTGCCATCAACACGATACCCGAAATATCATCAAGCTCAGCGACATCAATTAACAACTCTCCCTTTTCAGATTTCAATGCGCCTGCTTCATCCCAAACGCTTACCGATATTCCAACGCTGGTGGCGGTCAGCGCGACCGCCACAAACAACGATTGTATCAATTCCAAATGCAGAAGATAATATGCCGCGGAAAATCCTACAGCCGCACTGATTAACACATCTCCCACCCATACAATACTCGCTTTCCTGAGCTGACCAAGCAACCCCATTAAGTTGCTCTCTAACCCAATTTTAAAGAGTAAACTAATAACCCCTATTTTAGCCATAAACTCAAGTATTTCCGAGGCGCTGGAAGAGAGAATACCGAAGTTCGCATCTGTAACTCTCAGTAAAAATCCGAGGAGCATGAATCCAACAAGTGAAGGTATTCCTAATTTACCAAGCAAGGATTTTAGGATTATGACCGATATGATCAATGCTCCTATTATAATGATAACTATCGGGAAATTAACTACTGAATCAGTCATGTTTACTCTCTTTACTAACCCAATACCAGGCATTTAGCGAACCAAGGATTACTCCGGTAAAGACGCCGGTCAATGTCCAGGATATTCCGCTTTCGGCGCTCGTATCCAGCCAGATGCCAATAGCAGTCATAATCAGGGTCGGAACAGCCACCGCCCAGCCAACCATTCCAAAAGTTCCCAATCCGAACCAGACACTTTTCAGTTCTTTTTCCTTGCGCGATTTGATCTTTCTTTCCGCCTTTTTTACCACATCCGCACGGAAACTTTCATCCCGCTTTGCTCTGTCTTTTCCTCCGGGTTGATTCATAAATTTATTCTCTCACCATGTCCTTTAATTTGTTTTAAAATAGAACCTTCCAGCATTGCTACCGCGGAACGCGTTTTTTTCTCTTTTTCAGACATTTCGAGTATCTTTTCACTCAGATCCTTCTCCAGTGATTCCAGGTTATCCCCTTTTATCACCTTAAAAGAAGAGATGAGCACATCGCCTCCGCGTTTAACAAGTAGACCCTCATCAATAGCGAATATCCTTTCGGAACCGTCCTCTGGATAATAGATCAGTATTCCAGGCTTTAGCGGCACGCCGTAATCAATATGCCTTGGTAATATGGTAAATGCTCCCCGAATGCCTTCGGCGGACAATTTGACCGCGTCCTCATCTGCGACGATGCCGGTGGGAGAATATATCCTAATCCTCATCGCCATCCTCCGCATCCGAATTAGAATTATCCCCGTCACCTTTTCTGACCTCATCTATCCCGCCAATCATGTAAAACGCGCTTTCCGATAAATCTTCAAATTCGTCATTTAATATTTTCTCGCACCCGTCAAGTGAGTCTTCCAGTGATACGAGTTTTCCTTTTTTATTGGTAAATTGCTCTGTAACGAAAAACGGTTGGGTCAGGAAGCGCTCCAGTTTGCGAGCGCGATGCACGGTCCTCTGGTCATCCTGGGAAAGTTCCTCCATACCCAGCATGGCGATGATATCTTTTAGGTCTTCATACTCCGCCAGGGTACGTCTTATCTCACGGGCTATGTTATAATGCCTTTGCCCTACCACCAGCGGCGATAACATTTTCGATGCTGACTGCAAGGGATCGATCGCCGGATAAAGCCCCTGGCTGGCGCGTTTCCTCGATAGCACGATTGAAGACGATAAATGCCCGAATGTATGCACAGCCGCGGGATCGGTAAAATCATCAGCTGGAACATAAACGGCCTGCACCGATGTTATAGAGCCCGAGCGCGTATTACAGATCCGCTCTTCAAGCTCCGCGAGTTCGGTGGACATGGTGGGTTGGTACCCGACTCTCGATGGAAGCCTGCCCAGCAACCCGGAGACCTCGGCGCCTGCCTGGATAAACCTGAAAATATTATCGATCAGCAAAAGCACGTCCTGCTGTCGATCATCCCGGAAATACTCAGCTATGTTCAACGCTGTATGACCAACCCGCATCCGGGCCCCGGGTTGTTCATTCATCTGGCCATATACCAGAACCGTGTTTTCGAGGACTCCGCTTTCCTTGACTTCACGGTACAATTCTTCGGCTTCCCGAACGCGCTCGCCTATACCACAAAAAATACTGACACCTTCGTACTTTCCGACCATGTTATGTATCATTTCCATTATCAATACGGTCTTGCCCACCCCGGCCCCGCCGAAAAGACCCGCTTTTCCCCCTCTTTCAATCGGGGTTAAAACATCAATCGCCTTCAAACCCGTTAAAAATATTTCTGTTTTAGAAACTCTTTCGGTTAACTCCGGAGGCGGGCGGTGAATTGAGCGCTTTTCATCGAATTCCACTTCTCCGTTCCGGTCGATTACTTCTCCGAATACGTTGAATACCCGCCCGAGCATTTTTTCGCCGACGGGTGTGCTTATGGGATTTCCGGTATCGATAATTTCTTCTCCCCGCGCCAGACCTTTCGTAGGGGTTATTGCCACGCCGCGGACGGTTTCCGAGTCGAGAAGGGATACAACTTCAACGCGCACTTTGCCATCTTCGCCTGCTGTAAGGAGATTATACATTTGGGGGATTTTGCCCGTGAATCGCGCGTCAATGATACTTCCCCTGATTCTTTCGATTATCCCGGTATTCTTTTCTGTATTATTCATATCAGTCATCGCGCATCTCTTTTAATTTTTCAATGGGAGCATTTAATGACCTTGCGTGTTTGGATATGTTAGCCCATGGGTCATCTTTTTGAGCCATCCTGCGGAACATATTGCCTACATTGTATTTTTGGGAATTAATACCAGTGGTACTCAACTCATCCCAATCTAACGGAGTTGCCACCGGTGCCCCCGGTATAGCGCGTATTGAGTATGGCGCGACCGCGGTCTGCGCGTAAGCATTACGGGCAATATCCAGATACAACCTGCCATTGCGTTTATCCTTGCGGATTTCTGTTGTGAGTTCACCTGGGAAGCGTGAAGATAAGATTTCTGCGATACCCTTTGCGAAATCCCGAACCGTATCAAAATCATTTTCCGGTTTTACGGGTACTACGACATGTAAACCTTTGGAACCGGTAGTCATCACGAACGGCAACAGGTTTAACTCGTCCGCGAGCATTTTACGCAAACGTTCGGCGGCTTTTCCTACCTTTCCGAACCCGCCATCAGGAGGATCAAGATCGAATATCAACCTGTCCGGAACCAGCAAACTGTCAACCTTACTTAACCATACATGGGGGGTTATACAACCCTGGTTGGCGATATAGATCAGTGTTGCTATATCGTTGCATACAACATGGTCTAACTGGCCGCCCTGCTTTTTAACCGTCGCTGTTCGTATCCAATCCGGGAAATAATCGGACGCGTCTTTCTGGTAAAACCCTTCTCCCTCTATGCCGTCCGGGTAGCGGTGCATAGTAATCGGGCGGTCCTCAATGTGTCTCAACATAACCCCGCTGATTTTTGAATAATAGCCGATCATATCACCTTTGCTTATGCCCGCATCAGGAAATAAAGTTTTCTCTTCATTAGATATATCTATATCATGTTTTCCAATTTTCACTATTATCCCTCCCTGACCACGTTTTTGGCGCTTTTATCCCGCCTGAGTCCAAGATATCTCGGATGACGCAGTTTGCCGCCGTCGGTCCATTCGGTAAATCCTATTTCCGCTACCAGGTCAGGCTTCAACCAATGGATATTACTTTCGCTCGGAGGAGAATCAAAAGAGGATGTTTTTCTTTCACGGGCGTTGAATTTACTCTTAAGGTCTTTCAGGGTTGCATCATCGTATCCAGTTCCCACCTTGCCCGCGTAGCGAAGGGAGCCGCCTTCGTAATATCCTATGAGAATGGCGCCAAAACCTATTCTTTCGCCCCGGGGTTCCGTATATCCCCCGATTACAAATTCCTGTTGGTTGGCGCATTTGAATTTTAGCCACTTTCCAGATCTACTGTGCAGATATTCACTCGCGGCATTCTTAGCAATAATCCCTTCCCAGCCTTTTCGGCACGCTTCTTTATGATATTCTTCTCCGTTTTTATTTCGATGCGCTGTGAATCTAACTCTATTGGTAAATTCGAGGGCCTTTCGTAATAAGCTCTTTCTGTGTCGTAAATTAACGCCTGTAATATCATAATCACCGATGTGAATTAGATCGAAAGCGTAATAATAAACGGCTACGTTGCTTTTCCAGGCTTCATCCCGGTCTTTGATTTTCATCCTTTCCTGCAGGCGGGAAAAACTGGTTACATCACCACTGAATGCCACGATTTCTCCATCCACAACGAAATCAGCTCCCTGTTTGCTGAATTCCTCTTCAACCTCAGGATAAGTATCGCTTATATCCTTTCTATTGCGAGACATCAACCTGGCATTTTCCCCCTTTTTAAACACCAAACATCTCTCACCATCGAACTTGCGTTCGTAAATCCATTCCTCATCTGAAAAATAATCATGGGTAAGTTTAGCCAGCATGGGGAACGTCCATTCCGGTTGAGATCCATGTTTAATCTTAGCCTTTTGTTTATCCGGGAGATTTTCCAGTATTGTTTCCACAGCCATTGATTTTAACTCTTCTCATCCTTTTCTATCTGTTTTATCGTTCTTCCGCTGACTGCCGATTTGGGTTGTGAACTAACGGGATTCCTCCGGGCATCCGCGTATTCATCATCCATTTTTATCAAAAGCCATTGATCCCCTTTCCCCCTCTTCGTTTTTATCAAGGCGTATCCACCCTCAAGTTTATCGCCGTGTAAAAATACTGTTAAGTGGCCGTTTTTATACGCCTTTATAACTTTCACTTTCTCTTCATCATCGTTTTCACCTTTGATGTTTTCGTATGTTCCCCTATCCCAAATCATAACAGTACCGCCGCCGTATTCTTCTTCCGGAATTACTCCTTCGAATTCGGCATATCCAATCGGATGGTCCTCGGTTAGTATCGCCAACCTTTTGTCTCTGGGATCCATCGATGGCCCCTTGGGAATCGCCCATGATTTCAATACCCCATCGATTTCAAGGCGGAAATCATAGTGAAGATTGGAAGCATCGTGTTTCTGTATTACGAAGATAGGCTTATCCGAGGACTTCTTCTTTTTGCCCGTCGGTTCGGAGGTAGATTTGAAATCGCGTTTTTTTCTGTATTCTTTTAAACTGTCTTTCTTACTCATTATTAAAATTCCATACATCGATTCATATATAGCGAAGGGCGGGGCTATCCTACCCCGCCTTCCGTACTCATGTAGGTTACAAATCACCCCTCGCCGACAATTCGAAGCTTGTTAACCACGTCTTTAGCGCCTCCCTGGTAAGCATTCTCTTCAGCTTTAATCCTCTCCCTGAGACTGTTGACTTCTCCTGTCAATGTTACGATTCCGTTTTCAACTTCAACGTTTACATCATCGGGGTCGACATATGGGCTCCAGAAAATATGCTGGTTTACGTCCTGATGGATGTCGGTATCAGGTTTCCATACCCATTTTCTTTTATAGTCAATCAGGTTTACAACCTCCACAACTCCATTTACTTTTGAAGCCACGTTTTCAGCATGGATTCTTTCGAATGACGTGTTTACTTTACCCTCAAGAAATACCTTGCCGTTTATCGCATTAACGTCAATATCGAAATATTCAGTATAGGGATCGCGAATCATAGCCTTTTTCACGCGCTCTTCAAGCTCCCCGTTCGCAACCAGTTTTTCGGGACGCACTTTGATGTGATTTTTCACTCTCACAACGCCAACAGTATTTTCGGCATCTGACTCAGCGGCGCGTTTAGCCTCAAGATTATCGACTTTACCAATTAGAATTACAACGTTATCTTCAACCTCAACTTCGATTTTGAACTCATAAGTCCTGGGATCAAAAAGAAGCGCGTCCTTTACGGCCTGTTTGATTTTAGTGTCAGAAACATTAAAATATCTCTGTTGCCTGCTCATTTTATTTCTTTCCCAGGGTTTCACTTCGAGATAACGCACATCCACCGAGTCAGTTCCGGCTACCCACGCGGCCAGTTTCGCTCTGTGTTTTTCATAAGGATTACCGACCGTCCCATTCAGGGTAACTTCGCCGTTATCCACCATTACATCGATATCTTTTCCATCTATCCAGACATCATTTTCAAGTTTTGCCCGGACCTCCTGCTCAATTTCATAATCCGACCTGTCCTTGGTATATATAACATTAAGATCATTATTCACCTTCTTGACGCCAACCACTCCTTTTGCCACTTGCTCGGCGAGTTTGTACTCCTGCCACGAGCGGACATTTCCAGTCAGCGTTACTACCCGATCACTCACACCTATTTCAATTTCATATTCATCAGCCGCCGGATCGTAAAGCAATGCGCTTTTCACATCAGAATGTAAATCGCTGTCCGATCTTTTTACTGGTTTTACGTCGATATTATTAACTACTGACCTGACTCCGATAACTGTTCGAGCCAATTTTGTTGCCCTGTCTTTAGCAAGTAAGTTATCGACCGTACCGGCTAACGTAACAATTCCGTCCACGACTCCCACATCTATCAAATGCGCGGAAACCGCTTCATCGGCAATCAGCTCATTCTCGACCGCGATAGCGATATCTTTATCCTTTACCTTTTGTACAGAGGCGTCGCTATTAACTGCTACAAACACAAATATCAAAACCAATAATTTCAATATTCGAGATATATTGGTTTGGATAGTACCTTTCATCATTTTTTCCATTAGAGACATCTTCGCTCCTTCCATTAATTTGGTTTACAGGGATTTCACAAAATCGCCATGTTTATCAAACAAAGGTTTTCACATATTGATAAGAGCAAGAGTTGTGCCAGTAACCTTAGACCGGGACTCTTCTTATGCATAAGCGTATATGATTTATAGGATTGCGATACTTGAAGCTTGCCCCGCTAACAAGATATATCTTAGAAATTATTAAATACTGATTTGAAGATATTCGAATCCCATAAGATTTAATTTCTAAATGTGCAGTTAAAATAGCGATTTTACATGCAGGGTTTATAGACGCCACCGGAAAATTAATAATCTACTCCATCCGAAATCATCTTGACAATGTCATCCGTGATGTATAATTATAGAATTAATCATATATAAACTATGGATGTTCGAAAATACCGACTGAAATATTGTTTTATCCGGAGCAGAGTTGAAAAGCATTATTGAATTTGCTTATTAAATCCTGGAAGCATACTCCAATTCGATGAGTATAATTTTATTTGAAGAAATTACCTGAATTTCATTCCACTTATTGGGGGAAAAATATATTCCAATATTTATGTTGAACAGGATGTTTCTTACTCTTATTTTCGCATATCATTGGTGTACCTACCATATCCTCGGCAGGAAAATATCACTGACGCGGGTGAACCAATTAGAAGAGGGATTTTTTCATGATATTAAGGGCTTATTTAATAAACGTCTTGGAATCCCACTCAAGAGGTACAAAGATGGAAAACGAGGCGAACTGGTGTACGGCTTTTCAATCATGCCCTCAGCGAAGAGGAAATCGATAGTTTGATGTCGCTCTGTCCTCTCAGCCTATTATGCGAGATCAATAATTATACCCCCGTTATCCCCAATATCAATGGCCGATTAATTTGGGATATGACCATTACAAATACTGGAGAAACATCCACTCCAGTCCACGGAGAAATCTTCCCCACAATCGGCGATTGCGCTACCGGTACACGCTTCGAATCCTTCGATATCCACAGGGAGATTACTCCGAATCTCGAGCCGGGTGAGTCTTATACGGCTTATTACTACTATAATACACCGGATGTTAACGGAATCACACTGGCATCTCTGGTATGCGCCGTTGGTCCTGAGCATGATAACTATGTCGCTGAGGATTGCTTTGAGTTCCAGTTTGCCTATCCCTTTGGCCGCGACGGCGGAGAACCTCAATGGAATAGCACTGGAGAGTGGCTCGACCGTGAAGATAGCGATGTATTACCCCTGGCAACGAGCTTAGCATCCAACTACCCCAACCCCTTCAACGCCACAACGAATATCGGGTTCGACCTAACTGAGAATGGAAATATTAGCCTTGATGTCTATAATCTCGCCGGACAGTTGGTGGAAACTATCGCGGATGGTTTTTACACAGCAGGTTCGCACAAGGTCAATTGGGATGCTTCCGGTTATTCCTCGGGCGTCTATTTCTATAAGCTTTCGACCGGTGAGGAGGTTATCACCAAGCGTATGACCCTGCTCAAATAGAACAGGGGTATCGCTTAATTAAAGTCCGGTTCCGCCGGGCTTTTTTTATGCTTCTATTTTATTGAGCCAGGTCTCACATATTAATATTCAATTCGAGATTTCACTTTTTTTCGTTTATATTATTGACAGCAGTCAATAACAATTCGCAACAGGTGCCCTTTCGGGTTTATCACATCTAAAATTTACAAATTTAAGCAAAGAAAATATACTATTGGTCATCTCGTGGCGTTTCAACTCTTATTTTGTAATCTCAATTGATATTTCTCCCAAATTTAACATCGGTTTTTAAAATCCTCTTGACCGAGGATAAGTTGCCTTTTTAAATAATTATAGAAGCTGATGAGGTTTTACTACTCAAACGGGAGGTGGGTCTCAAAGAAATCAACGAACGCGTTGGAGCTATAGAATATTGTAAATTTATATACGCCAAGGGGTGTTGGATGAACACAGATTACAATCATATCGCCATTGCCGCTTTGCTACACGATATCGGCAAGGTCGGCCAGAGAGCATTTGAATCGGGTGAGGGGCTTTCGCCCTCCTCCAAATCTATGGAAGAAAACCTGTGCCCATTTAATAAGGAAAGGACTTTTAGAGGTTACAAACATACGCTTTACACCTATGAGTTTTGCGAGCGGATAGCTGATACGCTTCCGATGGAGATAAACAGTTCGGATATTGTCAACCTTGCTTCATACCATCATAATTATGGGGCCGACCCGGACAAGACCTTAATCGCGGATGCCGATCATTTATCTTCCGCGATGGAGCGGGATTCGGAAGAAGATAAAGACGCGCATAAACATTTCAGAAAAATCCTGCTTACGCCAATACTGAGCCAGGTCGCAACCAAGGGAGAAAACCCTGATAACGTCAACCATAAGTACCAGCTCAAAAGGTTCTCCGCGGATGATGTATTTCCCCACAAATATGAGAATGAAATCAATCAAACCGCCGATTATAATAAACTTTGGACTGAATTACTGGAAAAGTTCCAGACAATAGACCTGCGCGACCCGCTAAAATATACCAATACCATCCTCTCCCTCTTGGAGAAATATACCTGGGCGGTTCCATCGGCAACCAATTTGAAAACTCCGGATATCTCCCTATTCGACCATTTAAAGACCACTTCGGCTATCGCCGGATGTCTGCATATCGCCGGGAATCTCGACAAACCGTTTATCCTTGCCGCCGGGGATTTTGGAGGGATACAGAATTATATCTTCAATTTCAGCGGCTCCAAGGGCCGGGCTAAAACGCTTCGGGGAAGGTCTTTCCAGGTGGGTATCCTATCCGATCAGCTGGCAATGGGCATTCTGGATAAGCTCAAGCTTTCCCTCGCCCACCTGATTATCTCTGCTGGAGGACGTTTCTATCTCCTGCTTCCGAATAACAGTAGTACTGTTAATGCTTTGGATAATGCCCGCGCTGAACTGCATAATTGGATACTCAAGGAAAAGAACGGCGAACTGAGGGTAAACCTCGCTCATATCGAGATTTCTAAGGATGATATCAAGGTTTTCCCGAATTCCCTGAGAAAAATAAACAAGGCCCTCGATGATATCAGCTACCGGGGTTTTGTCCAGCTTTCTACCAATAATGGCTGGGATGAATCCCAATGGCTCCGGCCCGGTTTCTCTGGAACCAGCCAGGAGGTTTGCGCCGCTTGCCAGAAGAATATGGCGGAAGATTCCACCATGGACCCGGAATCACGGCTGTGTTCTGCCTGCGACACGGATCGGAATATCGGCGGCGCTATGGTTAAAAATGATTTTATGCAGGTTTCTCATGACAGTTCTCTGCTCAAAAACACCCTGCATAATTCCAGTTTTGGATTTCTTGAGGACAGCGCCAAAGCCCATGATATAGCCGATTTAGTCATCGACTTCCGGGGAGGAATTGCCGAAAAATATGACCATCCCCTGTTCACAATCCTGAAAAACAACTATGTCCCCCGGGATGAATTTGAGAATGTCAAAGAACTAAGCAAAATCGCCGGAGCCAGTCAGGGACGCAATCTCCTCGGCATCCTCAAAGCCGATGTGGACAACCTTGGCTATATCTTCTCCAGCGGTCTGAAATCCAGCGGCGGCGGTAGAGACCGCAACTCCATCTCCCGCTTTACCACCCTCAGCAGGTCATTGGAGTATTTCTTCTCCGGGTATATGTATCACCTGTTAAAAACCGAGTTCGAATCAATCTATACCGTATTCTCCGGCGGCGATGACATGCTCCTCATCGGTCCCTGGGATAAAATCCATATATTCGCCATGACCATACACCGCGAATTTAAACGCTACACCTGCGATAATAACTCGTGGGGCATCTCCGCCGGAATAGGAATCATAAAGCCCAAAACGCCCGTATCAGCCGGCAATGAGCTTGCCGAACAAAACCTTAAAATCTCCAA
>WJIJ01000091.1 GCA_014730345.1 Candidatus Zixiibacteriota bacterium
ACAAGGCATGACAGGGCAAAAACGATAGAGGGATAATCATCATCGAGATTGGAGTCCATGTTTATGAGGTATGGCATATTTATTTCCGGGGATTCGGGAACGCCGTCGCCGTCATCCCATGCCCAGACAGAGCGCACAACGCCGTTGGCCGCGCCATGCCCGGCCCAGTTGACAACGGCATACTGCCCGTTTCTCCATGAGTCGATAAATGCTATTTCGCTAATAGCGGGCCAATCGTAATCGGATATTTCCAGACCCTGTTTTTCGGCGTAATGGTCGATAGTCCATCCGGGCATTAGGTCGTTCTCGATGTGGTGCATGTAATCCGCGCCATCTACTTTCGGATAACCTGAATAGTTTTGATTCGCGAAAAACAGGATTGAACCGGCATGCAACGCGTTGTCTTTCCATGTTCCCCTGTCCTGCTCGAAAGCCGTGATCTTGTTCAGGGCATACTCAATTCTTCCGGGGACATTTGTGGGTATTCTTCCCACGTAAACTTCGGCGAGGAAGTCAGGGGTGTCTTCTTCATACTCGCCGTAGTAGCCATCCCCGTCAGAATCCCAGGATTCGGTATCGGTATAAGAGAGGTCGGCGTAGTAATAATCAGTAGGGACCTCGCCGCCGAAGTTGAAGGGGTCATAGGGGTAGTAAGTATGATTGTAGGGATCGGGGTAGCAGTAACGCATGGGAATAGACGCGCAGTCTCCCACAATCAGCACATATTCAATACCCCAGCTTACATAATAATCGCGGAGGAAATTACGTATCCTTTCAGCGAGGTCGCCTCCGGGCTGGCTGGCTATTTCATCATCGGAGGTAAAGACTATTTTTAAATCATATCCGAGTGAGGATTTCCAGGGAACAAATCCGGTTGAAATGATGGCGTCATAGAGCTGTTCGGTGGTAATGATTACATAATCGTGGTCCTCTAAGGGCACGGCCATGCTCGATTCCCCCGGCTGGTAAAGTTGTTCTATTTCCGGGAAGTTTATGAAAATCCGCGACGCGCGCTCATAGGCCGCGGTGTCGTGTTTCAATAATTCAGCGCGGGCGAATTCTTCGCTTCCGGGCGGGGGCAGGTTATAGTTTATCAGGATTTCAGCTGATCGATATAAAGTTAACTTGCCTGTTTGGGGATAATAATCGAAGGGATAAAACGCGGTTGATACATAAGAGTATTTCCTGAGAGTTCCCTTGCCGGTCAGCTTTCCCCTCATTGCGGGATATGGATTATTCGATTTATAGACTGATTCGTTGTTCTGAATGTATTTTTGTTTCAGCTGTCGATGTTCTTCGGGGAAAAGAGAAGGAGCGGAGAGCGGTATAACCGGGGGAGTTGGTTTTATGTTATAAGTTCCCTGCAGGGTAATTTCATTAAATCCCCTCACGTCGACAGATTCGACGACTGCTCCCGGGGGCAGGGCGATAAGGCAGAGCTTCGCCGGAAGCATCGGTTTGCCGGGGACCATGAGAAAATCGAAATCGTTCATCTCGATTACCTGTTTCCCATCCTGGTCAACTATATTGTAGTTGCCGGCATTGATATTAACAGCCAGTTGGTCAGCATGACCTGTTGGGCAAAGAAATAGCAAAAAAAGTGTTGCTGGGATCAGGGCGAGAAGTGATTCAGGATAGCGGTCGGAAATGGTCATCTGCAACCTCCATGGAGCTTAGAACCGGTATAAAAATTTCTTTATTTCATCACTTCAACAGAATCATCCGTTTGGTGAATGTTTCATCGCCGGCGGACAGTTTATAGAAATAAACGCCGCTGGCGAAATCGGAAGCATCCCAGCTCACACGGTGAGTACCCGCCTGAAAGTAATTATCGACCAGGGTGGTAATTTTCCTTCCCATCAGGTTATAAATGGAGAGTTCGGTATAATTCCCCCGGGGTAAATCGAAAGCGAAATTGGTGGACGCGTTAAATGGGTTGGGGTAATTTTGATAAAGGGCGACCGACGCGGGCAATGCCGACGGCGGTTCGTCGACTGCCGTAGTCGTATCGGTAGCGCCGCCATAGGCGCCCATGTCGCTGTGTTCGGTGCCCAGACCCCAATCGCAGGAGATTAAGTCCTCGTCTATTGACGGGTCGCCCATGTCGATACAGGGTGAATCATCGGTGTCGCCGCAGTAGGTGGCCATCAGGTGGAAATCATTATTCTCGGGGTCGCGGAATAAGGGGTCGATGTTCATATTGCCTTCACCCTGCCAGCCGCCCAAAATATTGCTGTAGGATACAGCCGGCATTCCGCCGGAGCGGGTATCGATTTCATCGGGGCCATCGTTCCAGAAGATAGTGTTGATCACCGTCGGCGCAGCGCCATTAAGGCAGAACAGCCCGCCTCCGCTTGAGAAGGCGACATTAGAACTTATAGTATTATTAACGATTGTCGGGGAGGACGCGTCGCAACATATACCTCCGCCCCAATCGTAAGCCTGGTTGCGGTAGAATACGTTGTTGGTGATAAGGGGATTTGAGGCGACGCACAGGATTCCTCCGCCCCATAATCCGCCGTCATTGGACCTGATAATATTCCTGGAGATTGTGGCATCGGACGCGCCGTTACAGAAAATGCCCCCGCCGTAGCTCGATGCACCATTACCCTCGATAACGTTATTTTCGATTATGGGAGCAGAACCGCTCAGATAAATCCCCTGCCCTTCATTGGGGCCGATTATATTTCCGCGGATGACCGGGTTGCAGTTAACCAGGCAACAAATGCCGCCGCCCACGCCCGCAGAATTGTTGATTATAATGTTATTTATAATCGTGGGACTGGTGAAGAAACTGCAGTTTATGCCGCCTCCCAGGCGGTAATGCGGCTGGAACGCCGTACCTATACCGTTGGTAATTGTGAATCCCTGTAATACGCAGTTGGAATTTTCGGCGTTTTCAAATGTAACCGCGGTAGCGGTATCGGCAATACCGAGGACCGATGTGTCCGCGTCGATTATGGTGTTGTAGATATGCGACGAATCTTCATCATTGATGAATTCGCTGGTAAGGAAAATGTTTTTCCCGTAAAAGTTTATTCTTTCGTAGTAGGTACCCTCGGCAACCAGCACCGTATCGCCGGGCGAAGCGGCATTTATTCCATCCTGAATAGATTCGTAATCGGAAGGAATATTGATAACGGTTGCTGACGCGAACGAGGTGATAAAAATTATAATAACAGATATGATTAAACTACTCCTCAGCATATTACTGCCTCCATTTTCTATTCCCGATTTACATACCATTTATTTAGACGAGATTCGGGGGGCATTTGTTTTGTAAAAGTAAACATATTTTAGATATATTGAATTTGAACTTACCATTTACAATATAAGCAATTGCCGGAAAAAACCAAGTTGTTTTCTGGTTAACCGGTATCCGGGCAGGTCAGGAGATCTGCCGGGTACTATGTCATTCCGGCGAGATGTTTTAAAACCATCGTAGGCGGGAATCCATGCCGCCAAGTTCGGGGATTTGGCGGTACAAGTGAATCGAGAGACAAGCCCCCGGCTGACTGCGAAATATGGAAGGCTCCTAATAATCCTAAAATAAAAAGGGCGGCCACGCGGGCCGCCCTTACTACGTATACATAAAATTACTTCAACAGGGTCATCCTCTTGGTTAATACCTTGTCTCCGGCGCTCAATTTATAGAAATAAATACCGCTGGAGTATGAGGAAGCATTCCACTGAACAGTATGTTCTCCCGCTTCCTGGAAAGCATCGACCAGTGTTTCCACCCTTTGTCCCATCAGGTTGAACACTTCGAGTTTAACGCGGCCATCGCCGGCGGTGGCATAGTTCAAGGTAGTGCTGGCGTTAAACGGGTTCGGGTAGTTCTGGCTCAGTTCGGTCTTAAGCGGTAGAGCATCAGAGCCGTCCTCGAACCATCCGGCGAGATTCCACCCATCGGCGCCGTTGTTCAACGGAGTGGTAACGGTGAACTGGAACGAAGCTGAATCAATAACCATCGAAGGATAGTATCCCGCGTAGGCTATGTAATCGTAAGTTCCCAATGGCGCGAAACCGGGCACCGACTGGCTTACGCCCGGGTATGCCAGAGTTTGGGCGGGAGGAAGCGGGATTCCCTGCCATCTCTGGAGCGGGCCATACGGCGTTCCGTTAGGCAGTCCCAGCATAATCCATACATCACCGTAGAGCATATCATCGGTATTGTTGGTAAGGTTGCCGCAGAAGCCGAATGAACCGCCTGCGGGTACTGTAACCGGGTTTTCATGGGGAATCATGTAAATTGATACCGGCGGTTCCCCGGAACAATCTGGGGCTACCACGCTGACGGCATCGATACCGGCTTCGACCACCGAGCCATCTCCGAGGTCGGATGCTTCGAAGCGTACCTTGACCACGTCATTTGGAGTAACGAAATCGCTTACCCGGAAGGAACGCACATGCCATCCGGAGACCGTCTGGGGTCCGATGGTATCGACCTGTACCCAGTGGTTTCCATCATCGTTGGAAACGTAGACTCTAAAGATATCGCTGTTGGGATTATCACCGAAGAAGTTTGTGTACCAGAGAGCGTAGTTGACGCTTGCTTCGAGCCCGGTAAGGTCAAATGCCGGAGATATCAAGTAAGTATACCCGTCGTCGACATCTGAGTTGCCGTAGGTGTTGTCGGTAAGGTAACAACTCCCGGAGCCGTCGTAATCGGTGGGGGGGTCGCCGCGTTCACCGCCGCCAACCGGAACACCGCGTTCCCATTGCCCGTCGGAGCAATTGTTGACCACAGTCCAGCCGAGGTCGTTTTCGAAATCATCCTCGAAAACAGTTATCATAGCTGAAGCGCTCAATGCCGAGTATGTATTCTCCGGAGCGCCTTCGGGGTCGGTGATGACCTGCGAGGATTGAGTTTCGGCGCTGATGTAATAGTAGACCATTTCGCCGCATGTGAAAGATGGGAAGACGGCGTCATAGGTGTTAGCCGAGATAGCCTGCAGGGGTATGGATGTAAAATCACCGCCGGTGCTGTAATGAAGCAGTCCGGTTCCCGGCGCGGGGGCGCCGGCATTGCCGGTTACTTCCACCCGGAAGGAAGTGCCTCCGTTGGGATCAATCATATCCGGCAGTCCGTTAGGATACTCGAAGTTTAAAAGCATTTCTTCGGTGGAAAGGGCTTTGATGCAGAAGTTGGCGGTCGTGTCGTAGTCGACGCCGGAATAATGCAGGTCGAGCCATTGACCGCCGCTTTTATAGAAACTCTCCCCGGGGCTGGCGGAGGACTCGACAATCACCCTGTATCTCGCGCCTAACAGTACGGGAACATCGGATGTGCGGTCAAACGCTTGCCCGCCGGAAGACAATTGCAGGTAGACATAGAAGCTGTCGCCGGGAGTTAGGGTCAACGGTGATTGAAGCGGTACGGTATGGAAACCGGTGTACTGGATTGTGCCGGTAACGCTGGCTAATTCATCGAGAAGCTGACTGCCGTCGAAACGGTCGTAAATTTTCGCGGTATAGGTAACATTGTCCTCGGCGGTGAAGAAACTAACCGCCTGCACCTGCTCCACCTTTTCCCCGGAGCCCCGGGCGACGAAGGCGTTGAACGCTTCGGTGCATCCGGTGTAGGTGTCGCGCCAGCCGTGATAATCATGGTAATAGAAGTTGTCGTATTCGGTAGGTACGACATCCTGGAAGGAGATAGCCCCCATCTGGGGATGCTGGCAACAGTGCTTATCATAATAGGAAATCCAGAAGTAGCCATCATAGCCCCATGAGCTTCCCCAGCTGTTTTTGCAGAGCCACGCCCCGGGTTGGGGGGCCTGGGTGTTACGGTTGTCGTCCCAGCCGATAATGGCGATGGCATGGTTGGGATCGAGGTCACTGCTTGGAGGCTGGTAATGGTTGTAGCTATAATCCATAAACTGGTTGTCGTAGCACATGCAGGTTCCGAGAACGCCTTCGGTCATGATATGATTTTTAATGGTGTTTATGTTCTCGAGGTTCTCGCCGGCGACGAACCATTCAATATCTGTCGGGTAGAAATAATGGTAGCTCGGGTCGCTTCGCAGGGGAGGAGAGCTGTAGGATTGTCCATCGATATCGCGTACGGCTCCTTCGCCGCGTGAAAGATAAGCGGAGGTGACCATGTAGTCCCCGCCGTTATGAACAACGAGACCGCCGCCGGTAGGGGGGTCGGTATCATCGTTATTATGTTCGTTGAAGCCGTTCCACCAGTCAAGATGGTATTCGGCAAGGTTGGGTTCGCCCACTTCGCCGGCGGCTGTCCAGTTGCCGGTCATGAGCAGGTTTCCTTCCATGGCGGCCATAGCGCCATGGGTCCAGCATGTTCCACCCTGCTGGCTTTTTACGGAAGTAACATAGTTTTCACCGCCTACGTCGCGAAGGTCATAACTGCTCGGTTGAGCGTTAAGCATCGCGGGCAGGGCAAAAAGAATGAAAACCGAAATAAGTAATCGCGCGTTTTTCATCTTTCCTCCATTGCTGTGAGGTTATAAATAGAATATGAAGAAAACGAGGTAAATCCTACTCTATCAGTCAATTATGCGGGCATCTACCACCCTCAATGAATAATAGTCAATTCATTAAACAATGTCAAGATTGGGGGGAAAGATTTACGCTTTGATTGAGTAATTCAGGAGGAATGAAGGTATCGGGATAATAAAAGGGCAGGGGAAGCTCAAAAGGGATAGCGGGTTCCACCATTTGTGAAACCCGCTGATTGAGCAAAAAAATTATTTCAGGAGGGAGAGTTTGGCAACGCTGGTCTGGTTGTCGACATTGAGCCTGGCGAAGTATGTACCGCTGGCATAGTTGTCGGCGTTCCAGTTGACGCTATGGCTTCCGGCATCGTAGTGACCGTTGGCAACGGTTTCAACCAACTCGCCTTTGAGGTTGTAGATATCGAGCTGTATGTTTGCGGAGTTGGCAAGTTCGAATACCAGGTTGGTGCTGGCGTTGAAGGGGTTGGGATAGTTGCTGAGCAGGGTAGTAGTATTAGGCATGTTTTCGGAAGCATGGTCTTTTGCCAGTATGCCGTCCTGGATGAAATCGCGGATGTGACCGAACTTGTTCTGGGTAATACGGGTGCTTCCGGTCTGACCGTAACTGCGATGGGATACTACGCCGATTGTATAGCCGTGTCCAAGGTAAGCCACGGTATGGCCGCTTCCGCTCTGGCCGCCATAAGCGGCGCGGTTGAAGTACAGGATATAATCGGTTACGCTGTCGAAGGTACCGTACCAGTAATACATATACGCGCCGGAATAGGGATATTCGGCAGGGTAGCCGGGATTATGGAAAGTATAGGTCAAATACCTGTTATCGTATTGGGTCCATCCGTAACCATAATAACCGGTGGAGTTGCCGATGTTTCTGTCCAGTCTGATCATACCCATGTCATGTTCGAAGTTTTCATAGTAGGTCCAGCCGGTCCAGCTCATAAGCTGGGTGGAATATGCCCTGCCATAGGGGGCATAGCCATTTTCGTACGCGGGAACCAGTTCAATGGATGTAGCCCAACCGCCGGCATCGCTCATATAGACGCAGTGCCCCGCGGTAATGGCGTGGTTGTTGTCAATCAATGCCGCCGAACCGACATACTGACCATAGGGGAAGGTCATGAAGATTTTGCAGTTTACACGGTAGGGAAAGCTTTCCTGGTTGTAAACGCGAGTCAGTGAAGTGAAATTATCAACCATTCCTTCGCCGTTGAACTTCCATTCGCTGTCATCAGGATTGCCGCCAACGTAGTCGTCGGCAAGTCCGAAATCGCCCATGACGCTGCCGGCGGGCATATCGTAGACGGTTTCTTCGCCGGTGTTGACATCGTAAACGACGATACTGTTTTCAGAGGGGTTGCCGGTGGGGGCTTTATATTCGGGTAAGGGCATGGGCAGATAATCGGCATATTTATCTTTATGGATTTTTTCGCCGGCAAAGGCGGCCGCGGTGAATAGCAAGCAGACAGTTAAAATGACGCTAAACAATTTTCTCATGATAAGCTCCGTTTTAGACAGGTTTAGTAGTTGAGGCTAAATTTAAGCCGGATAATTTACGAGATATTTTGTCCTTATCACCTCCTTGTGAGCAGGAAAAGTAGAGCGGTTATTGATGATAGATGTATTGTTGATGATGAACATGATTTATCTGGAAAATTAAACTTTCTTCAAAAACATGAATAAACGAAGAGCGATATAAATAGGATTTTCCATTGAGTACGTATTCACGGCGACAGGGAATATTAAAATTTGAAGCGCTAAAATATTGACAGAGTATCAATGGGGTAATTCTAAATGATTTATGTCAGGAACGTATTAAAGCATTGTTAAAAGTTGGTAATGCGGTTTTTAAGAATCGGTATTATTTTCCGCCTGATGCTGTGTCATCACCGCGCTGAACGTTGATCTCTTTGCGCTGTTCGGTTACCGCCTCTTCCCGGGTTTGTTGTTCGGGGCTTTTGTAGTTCAAAACGATACGGTATTTAGTTCCCGCTTTGTTAGCAAGCAGTCCTATTTCGGTTCCCCCGGAGGTATGCCATCTGCCGGCGATGCGGAAAATACCGGCCTTGCGGGCATCCATGTATTCCGATGTTTCTCCAAGCGATGCTTCGATGCGCTCTTT
The DNA here is from genome assembly GCA_014730345.1 of Candidatus Zixiibacteriota bacterium. Lineage (GTDB taxonomy): Bacteria > Zixibacteria > MSB-5A5 > UM-FILTER-46-8 > UM-FILTER-46-8 > WJIJ01. The sequence continues at coordinate 8,602 of WJIJ01000091.1, forward strand.
CAAAGTATTGAACTTATCGATAACTTCCTGTTCGGTGAAATTTTCGCCATCGCTGAGGATTTCATAACCGGCCTGGGTCAACTCATCGCGGATGAAATAATAGGAGATAGTGCATTCGAGCCCGGCTACCTTGCCATTATAGGTAAGACGGTCGCCATAAGGGGTTTTCTTTTCTTCAACGAATTCCGCTTCGGTTTCGGCCCGGCGGATATCGTCTTTGGAAGAATGCCAGGTAACATTGCGGAAGTCCTTTTTATCCCAGGTAAGCCCTTTTTGACCGGTAGTCTGTTGGGCGTTCTCAGTTTTGTTTTCGTCGTTATTGCCGCCATTGCCGCAGGAGGTAAAGGAAATTGCCAATACAGTCAGGAGGATGAATATCAGCGGGTATTTTTTAGAAGTTATATGGTTCATATCTTAAGCATAGAGCAGATGTGCGCAGAACGCAAGGATAATTTAGGGATAATGGGAGTATCCCCATCCCTCGTCATTCCCGCGAGATGGCCGAAGGCTATCGAAGGCGGGAATCTATATCCTTGCTGTCATTCCCGCGACGGTGAAGGTGCCCCGCCGCATGGGGCGGGAATTGATTCTCTCGTGAGAGGGGAACCTGCCCCTGCATTTATTTCATTAAAACTATCTTTTTGGTTGATGTTAACTCTCCGGCGGTGAGTCTGTAGAAATAAATACCGCTGGGATAGGACGACGCGTCCCAGTTGACACTGTGGTTTCCGCTTTCATAGCGGGAGTCAATAATCGTATTAACTTCCTGCCCGAGGATGTTATAAACAGTTAAATTTACTTCGGCAGGTTGTTCCAAAGCGAAGTTTATAGTCGTTCGCGCGTTGAAAGGATTGGGCCGGGCTGTTGAATTCAGCGTCTTCGGTCTTTGAGTTGCCCGGGCGGCGGCGTGATCATCAATCCAGCCCCCGGTGTTCCATTCTTTTACGGCGTTCAGTTCCGGTTCACCGGAAACAAGAAACTTGAATGATGAGATATCGAAAAAATCGCGGGTAGGGTAATCTCCGCAGAATGCCACGAACTCATAGGTTCCCGGCGGGGCAAAGGATGGAATATCCTGTATTATGCCGGAGACGAGTATTTGCTGGTGCGCTCCGAGGCTGATTGAACTGTAGAGTTCGATGGGTCCGTAGAGGTGGCCGCGCGGGAGTTTTATCATGAGCCACAGGTCGGTGTATTTGGCAACATCTAAGTTATTGACCAGCATGCCCGTAAATTTGAAAGTGCCGCCGGGATTGACGGTAACCGGTTCGTTTTGGGGCAGGACGGTAACGCCGATAGCCGGGTTAAGGCCGTTTTCCCACCACTGGATGGTGTTCAGTTCGCGGGAAGTGCATATAACATCTTCATCGCCGTCAAGGTCGAGATCAATAATATATAACCCGCCGGAGCCGGCGAAGTTGGGAGCTATATCTCTCATTATAAAGTTTTCCTGGCCGTCGTTGTCCCACCAGTGAAGCCGGCCATCCTCGAGGGATGTCGCCGCGATATCGACATCGCCGTCGCCGTCGATGTCGGCGGCATGGACATCATGGGCCCAGTTAAAACCGGTAGCCAGGATATTTTTGGCGAAGTTGTAATTGCCGTCGTTTTCATACCAGAGGACTTCATCATCCCACGCGCCGGTAGCCACGATATCCTCATCACCATCGCCATCGATGTCGATAGACTGTATATCCCGGGCGCCGTTACAGGAATCATCGATGATATGTTTGTGGAAAGAGAAATCGGCGGTTTGCTCCCACCAGCATACTTCATCCGCGCCGCCGGCGGCTCCGACGATATCGGCCATGCCGTCTTCGTTCATGTCCACGATATCAATTCCCTGGGCGCCGAAAAAATCGCCGTCGACTACGAACTCGGAGAAGTTCTCGTTGCCGTCGTTGAGCATGATCAGAACAGAGTCATCATAAAGGGAGCTACATATAACATCGATATCGTTGTCGGCGTCAATGTCCGCAGCAGTTGCCCGACGAGCGCCATGGAGGTCCTGGCGTATGAAATGTTTGCCGAAGACCTGGTTGCCGTTGTTTTCCCACCAGGATACTTCATCGGCCCAGTCGGCGGCGCCGAGGACATCGGTATCGCCGTCAAGGTCGATATCGCGGGCGTGCACCCGCCATGCCTGGGTAAAATTGGCGTCGATAACATGTTCGGTGAAAGTTTGCGAGCCGTTGTTTTCGAACCAGGAGATTGTGTGGTCGAGGGCGGCCGCGCCGAGCACATCGATGTCTTCATCGCCGTCTACATCGGTTGCGTAAACTCCGATGGCATAGATAAAGTTGTAAACGATATTGTGCTGGTTCCAGTTAATGTCTACCGCCAGAGCGGTATTAGAAAGAAGAAGGACTGTAAGAACAGATACTATCAATCGGTACATAGCAGACTCCTGCGATTGAGTTAATGGGATTAAGGTATCTTGATTCGGATAGGTTTATCATAGTTGTTTTCGGCCTTCTGCAGGGAAGAACACATTAGCGGACGGTTTATAAAATAGCTAAAAGCGCTCCTGTTGTCAAATAAATTCATTGGATTGTCAATTGTTTTTAAAGGCAGGGACACAGTGATTCCCGCTAAATTGCGCGAATGAGCAGTCGCAGATAGTGAAAAATCTCTCAAATTCCCTTGCTTCTTAGCCTTAAAGTATTATCTTGCGCGGATAATTAAAGATCGCATTTGTATAAAACATTGTCACAGTTGATGAAGATAATAAATGACTGATCGGGCGGAAGTCCTGAAATACAGGAGGAAATTTTGAGCGAATCAAAGGTATATAAGAATTACATCAACGGCGAATGGGTAGAGTCGTCATCCGGGCAAACCTACGAGAACCGCAACCCGGCGAATACCGATGACCTCATAGGCGTATTCCAGAAATCGAATGAGAAAGATGTCGATGCCGCTATCAGCGCGGCTGAGAACGCTTACGACGGTTGGCGTTTAACGCCCGCCCCCAAGCGCGGTGAGTTGATTTTCAAGGCCGCCCAGAAGCTGGTGGAGAAAAAAGAGATGATATCCCGGGACATGACCCGCGAGATGGGCAAGGTTATCAAGGAAACCCGGGGCGACACCCAGGAAGCTATCGATATGGGTTTCTACATGGCCGGTGAAGGCAGGCGTATGTTTGGCGAGACCACTCCCTCGGAGATGCCCAACAAGTTCCAGATGTCGGTGCGCCAGCCCATGGGAGTCTGCGCGATGATTACGCCGTGGAATTTTCCTATCGCGATCCCTTCGTGGAAGATTTTCCCGGCACTGGTCTGCGGTAACACGGTGGTAATAAAACCCGCTACCTACACTCCTCTTTCGGTGCTTCATTTTATGGAGATTTTCGAGGAATGCGGTTTTCCTCCGGGCGTGGTTAATATGGTTACCGGTTCCGGCGGCGCTGTCGGCGAACCGCTGATGAGAGACCCGAGGGTCAAGCTGGTCAGTTTCACCGGTTCTTCGGAGGTCGGTTCGCTGGTCAGCCAGGCGTGCGCGCCGGAGTTCCGCCACTGCATGCTGGAGATGGGCGGCAAGAACGGTCAGTTGGTGATGGACGATGCCGATTTGGACCTTGCTTTGGAAGGGGCGTTGTGGGGCGCGTTCGGAACCACCGGACAGCGTTGCACCGCTACCAGCCGGGTTATATGCCATAAGGATATCGTGAAAGAATTTACGGAAAGGCTGGTGGAGCAGGCGAAGAAGATAAAGATGGGCGACGGCCTCGATGAGTCGGTGGATATGGGACCGGCGGTTTCCGAATCGCAGATGAACACCGTGTTGGAGTACATGGAAATCGGCAAAAAGGAAGCGAAACTGCTCTGCGGCGGAGAGCGTCAGACCGGCGGCAATTACGACAAGGGTTATTTCACCCAGCCGACCATCTTCGGAGATGTTACCGAGGACATGCGCATCTTCCAGGAGGAGATTTTCGGTTCGGTTACCTCGATAACCACCTGCGACAGCTTCGAGGACGGTATCAACAAGTTAAATAATGTGGTTTACGGGCTTTCGGCGTCGGTTTATACCCGCGATGTCAACAAGGCGTTCACAGCCATGCGCGATGTTTACACCGGTATTTTCTATGTCAACGCTCCCACTATAGGGGCGGAGATATCCCTGCCTTTCGGCGGGACCAAGGCTACCGGCAACGGCCACCGTGAAGCGGGCAAACAGGCATTGGAGGTATTCTCGGAATGGAAAGCGGTTTACGTGGACTTCTCCGGGGCTCTTCAAAGAGCGCAGATAGATAATAATTAGACATCTAAAGTCAGTTTGATGATAAAGCCCGGCGGGTAACTGTCCGCCGGGTTTTTCAAATCCCGGAATTATATAAATTTTGTTAAAAACCGGCACCCGGATAAACTTTCGGCGGTTAATGTCGTTATATTCAATGTTTGTTAGAATTCAGATAATATGAACTAATCGCGGTAGACGACGTATAAGCAATTTTAAAGAAACAGCGAAGTTCGGGTAATCTCATGCGTTCTATAATTATTATCATCACGGCAGTACTCGCTTTGGCTTTCACCGGAGCTGATTCGTATGCCGCGCAGGCATTTAAGGGCAAAATTGTGTCCGACAAGGGAGAACCCATCAATGGCGCGGTAATTACGGCAATCCCGGAAAATAAAACTACGACATCTGACCAATCCGGATTTTTCAAATTCGAAAAACTGAAAGAAAGCCCGGTTTCACTAATGGTGAAACGGATAGGTTTCATATCATTGGAGAGGGAATTAAGCGAGACTGAAAGGCGCAACCATTTTGCCCGTATTGCGATGCAATCGACTCCTATTGAGCTTGAAGGGGTTGTGGTAACCGAGAAGAAGAAACCGGGGGAGATGCGCCCGGTGAAAACGCCGTCAATCAGGGAGCTTGACGGGCGGCAGGTGCTTAGCCTTCCCGGGGCGACCCAGGATTTGATGCGTTCGCTGACTTATTTGCCCGGCATTGTAACCCGTTCGGATTACTCATCGCAGTTGTTCATCCGCGGCGGCGGTCCGGAGCAGAACCTGGTGCTGATAGACGGGGTTACGCTTTCCAATCCATACCGGCTGGGGACATTTATCTCGGCGTTCAACCCTGACATGGTCGAGGATGTCAAGCTTATACCGGGCGGGTTTCCGGCGCAGTTCGGGGACCGGCTCTCATCGGTGCTGGATATAAAATACCGAAGCGGCGACCGGGATAAGTATACATTTACATCCAACTCATCGATAATAAATTCATCGGCAATTTTCGAGGGGCCGCTTTTTGATGACAACGGGGGGATAATATTCTCCCTGCGCAGGACGTATTACGACCTTGTATTGAACGCTATTGTAGAGGATGATGTGGCATTCCCATATTTCTATGATTTCCAGGGCAAGCTCGATTACGATTTTTCGGATAAGTGGCGCGGGGAAGTTTTGGTGTCCCAGGCAACGGGCGGTTTTAAATTAATCAGCGAACCCGACGAGGATGACCCGGACGCATTAAATTTGGATTTAAAGGATAAAAACCGTGACGGCGTCGGTTCGTTCACCCTCGGCTACCGTCCATCGGATTATGTTGATGTGCGCACCCAGGTTGCCCATCTCAGCAGGTGGGAGGAATTCCGCATCAACGGAGACCTGGACCTCGATGTGAACATAAGGGGCAACCGGTCATCGTTAAAGCAGGACGCGCTGATACGTCCGGAGAGTAACGATTTCCAGTTGAATGTGGGATGGGAAGCGCACACCACGAGGGCCGATTTCAACTGGAAGGTGGTTATAGATGATTCCCTGCGGGCAGACCCGCCCCCCGGAGATGACAATCCCCAGAGGCCGGAGCAGGATGAGTTCGATTATAATGACCGTTACAGCTACGGCGGTGTTTACGCGTCGCTGGAGTACAAAGGATGGAATAAGTTCGTGCCCACCGTGGGAATGCGGGCGGATTATTCGGATATCGTGGATGAAATGGTCTATTCCCCGAGGCTGTCGTTAAATTACGCGCTCAATCCGCAGGATAAAATTAAATTCGCCTGGGGCTATTATTACCAGTTCCCCAACTATGAACAACTTTCGGAGCGGGGTTATTTTCCGGAGGTGTGGCGCAACAGCAAACTTACGGCGGAACGGGCCATCCATTATATAGTGGGATGGGAGCATATTTATGATGTGGGGCTGAAACTGCGTATGGATTTATATTACAAACAACTCGATGATCTGCTTATCAACGACGGCAACGGAGTGCCTATCAATTCCGCAAAGGGAGACGCCGAGGGATTCGAATTCTATTTCGAGAAGATCAAGACAAATGATTCCTGGTACTCGGGATGGATTTCATACACGCTGGCGAGGGCATGGAAGGAGACGCCCGCCGAAGAATACTACCTGGCAAATGACCAGACCCATACTATAAATTTCGTGGCCGATTTCGAACTCACCGGCAAACTTTCGCTTGGATTTACATGGCGTTATGGTTCGGGGATGCCCTACACGCCGATAGTGGGGGTAGAGGAGATCACCATGGAGGACAGCACCACCGGGCAGACAGTGGTTGTGGACTGGGAACCGATTTACGGCGATGTCAACTCGGTGCGCTACCCGGCATATCACCGCCTCGATACCCGCTTGAGTTTCAAATTCGACTGGCTGTCACTGCCGTGGACGGCATACGTGGAGGCGATAAACACCTACAACCAGAAAAATATATACGAGTACAATTGGAACCGCAGGTATACGGAGCGGGAGACGATTTACGAACTGCCGTTTGTGCCGTCGTTCGGCGTAGCGGTACGGTTTTTCTGATCCGAAAAGCATTATCCCGCCCCAAGGGGTGGGCACCCGGTGCGGCGGACAGGCGGAAGCGCTATTCCCCCAGAGTTTCCTTAACGACTTTCAGCAGTTCATCAGGGTCAATAGGTTTTTCGAATACCGCCACAGGGCGTGGTACCGCGAGATGCCGTCCGGGAAGCCCGCTGACGACAACTACCGGTATATCGGCGTATTTTTTATCCTTGCGGATATTGCGGTAAAAATCGGTGCCGGTGTTTTTGGGCATTTGCAAGTCAAGGGTTATCATGTCCGGTTCTTCTTCGCGGACTGTTTTCAGCGCCTCTTCGCCGTTGTTGGCGGTTACTGTCTCATAACCGGCTTTTCGGAATACTGTCCGCAGGAATGTTATAATATCATCTTCGTCGTCTACAATCAAAATCTTCTTACTCATCTACCTCTCCATTTTCAATGTTGACCAAATCGCACTAAGCATAACATTTTGTTTCGGCGATTTCAATTAAAATCTTGTATCGGCGGTGTTATACCTGACTTCGGGGCAGGGGTTTGGTTGAAAGGTGTCGGGTTTCTCTCCGCCCCGGCACCCTTGAGTCAAGCGGGGACGCATGGCGGCACATTTTAAAATGGATTCCCGCCTGCGGGCATGTTGAAAAACGTACGAAGTATGGCATGATTAGTTTACCTCGATTTATCGAGGGAAAATAAGCATGTTAAGTTCAAAAAACATGTTCTTGAATCCGCCGGGGCGGGCTCATTTGCTACGCAACTGAACATGCCACCTTTGATGGAGAAGTACCTTACCTGACTTTTTCAACAAGCCCTATCGGGGGAATGACATGGGATGGAGATTATTCCCACCGCAAGCGGTTGAGCACCCTTGGGCGGGAATGATGGAATTACAGGTCGATTTTTACTTCCGCTACCGGTATGAACTTGCGGTCCCGGTTTTTAATGTAATCCTTGAGCATATATTCGATGTCTGGTTCGAGCTTCTTGTTGAAAACGGTTTTGCCTTCGACGATGATGGTGATATTTTCATCCATGTTGAACATGGCGGGGTGGATGTAAACCTTGAAGCTTTTAACTCTCGATGCCTCGAGCTCGACCTGGTTGGCCATGTATGAAACCCTGGCCATCGCCGAGGGAACGGTGCGTTTAAAAATGAGGTATTGTTTGGGTTCATCGAGCCTTCCTTCGAGGGCTACCCTGTCATTACCCCTTTTGACAACAATTTTGACTTCATCGCCGCGGTTTATGGTGCTTTTAAATTTGCCTAAGTCATCGAGGGTGTGAATGTCGACATCGTTGGCCTTGATGATAATATCATCCTTGCGCAGGTCCATACGCATTGCCAGCGAGAGATTATTAAGGACATTATCAACCTTCACGCCGTCGCCTTGATAATTTTCATCGGATATGAAACCGATGGTAATGCGGTCGCTGATAAGGGTTGTATTGTGATCGGCATGCCATTTCGCCGGTTCTTCGAGGGCGATATCGGTAATTTCGAACCAGCGGCACCGGCCGTACTTTTTATGGCCGGTTTCCCATACGATTCTCGGGGGAAAGGGATCCCGGGGGTGTCTTTCAAGAAAATCGGCAATAAGCGGTATTTCGCTGTCCCCGTAATCGAAGCGGTGGACTCCGGCAAGCTCCCTGTATAACATATCTGCCCCGGCATTCCGTGCCATCTCTATGGTTTCGCGCATTTTTTTACTGGGGTACAGCCCGTCGTTGAAGGTGGTTACGGTATATACCGGGGTGTTGAAAAAGTTAGGGGCGTATGTTGGCAGATCGCCATCGAGGGAACCGACTCCCATGTGACCGTTTAAAGGGATAAAAGCGGCGAAATCGGTGGGCAATATCATGGCGAAAAGAAACGAAGCCGAACCGCCGTCGGAGAAACCGCTCATGTAAATCCGGTCATCGTCGACATTGTAGCGCGTTTTAACCTCCCTTATCTGCCCGAGTATATTTTCGATACCGACATCGTCCCACCATGTGGCGCCTGCCTGTCCGAAGGGGAAAAGACCTATCCAGCCGTGTTCCTCGCACATGCGGGTGAAACGGTTGTTGCGGACATATTCCTCGCGGGGACCGTAAATCTCATCGCTGGAAACGCCGCCGTGGAGGTAAACAAACATAGGGGTTGGTTTGGCGGGGTCGTAGGATTGAGGGACATAGACGATATAAGGCCTGTCCTCGAGGTCAATACAGGTGCGAGTATATTCGACGATTTGCCATTTTGGCATATCGGGGAATTTGATTGTACGCAGGGCGTTGCTGACAGCCTGCCATCCGGGGGCGTCATCGGCGATTTTTTCAATAAGTTTGTTGCGGCGGGCTACTGAACCGGTCTTTACGAGTTCATCCAGGTCCGCCTGCCAGCCGGCGAAACATGGTATAGCCCAGAATATTAAGATGATTGCGGCAATAACATATCGCTTCATAAGACGCTCCTATCTTCAAGGATTAGTTTCCGGTAACACACCATCTATATAAGCTTTATAATTAATATATCATAATCGCTCAAAGGCAAACAAACTTATGGCAATTCCAGATTTCTGTTGCCATTACCCGATTGATTAAATTATGCTGAATAAGCACAGCAGGCGAGGATAGCGATGCACGAGTTTTCAATTGTACAGGATTTGATGGAATTAGCCGAGGACGAGTTGGGCAAAATCGGCTATACAGGAAAGGTTAATTCGCTGACGCTGGTAATCGGCAAGTTATCCGGCGCGAACCCGGATTCGGTCAGTTTCGCGTACGATGCAATTTCACCGCAGACCCGTTTGAAGGGAGCGAAGTTGATAATCAAGGAACCTTCGGCGGTATGTATTTGCGGCGGGTGCGGAGTGAACAGTGAACTTGCCGGTATCGACTACCGTTGCCCGCTGTGTGGAAGCGGGGATGTAAAAGTTGAAGGCGGACGGGAACTTCGATTGGATTCCATGGAGCTCGAGGATTGATATGAAACTGGTGGTATCTAAAGATATACTGAAAGTCAATGATAAAATAGCGGAGATCATCGGCGAAAAGCTGGAGAATCGCGGGGTAATGGCCGTGAATATTCTCGGTTCCCCGGGGTGCGGGAAGACGGCGTTGATTGAAGCTCTGGTTAAAAACGCCGGGGATAGATTTAAGTTCGCGGTAATAGAGGGGGATCTGGCGACATCGAGGGATGCCGAAAGAATCGAAAAGCTTAATGTCCCCGCGGTGCAGATAAACACCGGCGGAGGGTGCCATCTCGACGCTAATATGGTGTTGACCGCGCTGGATGATTTGGACCTCGATTATGTTGATGTTTTGCTTATCGAAAACGTGGGAAATTTAGTATGCCCGGCGGCTTTCAAGCTCGGCGAGCGGAAGCGGTTCGCGGCGCTGAGTGTGCCGGAAGGCGATGACAAGGTCGCCAAGTACCCGACCATGTTTCAGAGCGTGGACGCGGTGGTGGTTAACAAAATCGACTTGATGGCATACCTTGATTTTGATATCCGCCGGGTGGAGAATGATTTAAGCAAACTTGCTCCGGGTTTGAAGCCACTGCTCGTATCGGCGAAGACGGGGGAGGGAATCGTAGAATTTAGCGGATTGATAGAGAAGGCATGGAACGAATTCCAAAAGGCGCAGCGGTAAAAGGCGAATCGGGAAATATCCGCCGAAGGTTAGAAATTAGGGGGCAGGTGCAGGGCGTGGGATTTCGTCCGTATGTCTACCGGCTGGCAAAAGAGCGCGGACTTGGAGGCTGGATACGCAATGATCCGGCGGGAGTGGTTGCCGAGGTCGAGGGGCGAGGGGAAGCTGTCGAGTCTTTTATCAGCCGGCTTCGAAGGGAGAAGCCGCCCCTGGCGGAGATAGATGAAATTCGTATATCGGAAATGTCCGTTGCCGATGAGGGTTTGGAGTTTAGTATCGAAGGAAGTTCGCGGTCGGAGAATATATCCACGGGGATACTTCCGGATGTGTCTATGTGCCCCGACTGCCTGGCTGATATAGTAAATCCTGAAAACCGCCGTTACCGATACCCGTTCACCAATTGCACCAATTGCGGGCCTCGGTACAGCATAATAGAATCACTGCCTTATGACCGGCAGAACACATCTATGAGGATTTTCGATATGTGCCCCGAGTGCCGGGAGGAATACAAAAATCCCGTTGACAGGCGTTTCCATGCCCAGCCGAACGCGTGCCCCGAATGCGGGCCGCTTTTGGAGCTATGGGACAGGGCTGGTAATTGCCTTTCTCAGTATGATATGGCGCTGTTGATGACTGCTGACGCGATTCGGGAGGGGAAGGTGGCGGCGGTCAAGGGGCTTGGAGGATTTCACCTGATATGTGACGCTCGTAATGAGCAAAGCGTGGAAACGCTCCGAAGCAGGAAACATCGGGAGGAGAAACCGTTGGCGCTGATGTTTCCATCGATAGGGGAGATTGAACTTGAATGTGAAGTATCCGAGGTGGAGCGTAATCTGCTTTTATCTCCGCGGTCGCCCATAGTGATTCTGAAAAAGAAACCTCGGGATGGTAAGGTGGGGCTTGCTATTGGAGTAGCCCCGGGCAATCCATACCTGGGGGTGATGTTGCCGTATACGCCATTGCATTACTTGCTCTTAAAGGAACTCGGTTTTCCGGTTGTGGCAACAAGCGGTAATATATCAGATGAACCTGTTTGCATCGATGAGAACGAAGCTGTGAAAAGGTTGGGAGGTATCGCGGACCTGTTTCTGGTTCATAACCGTCCCATTGTCCGGTATGTTGATGATTCGGTGGTTAAGTTTATCGATGGCAAACCGGTTTTACTGCGCTCGGGGCGGGGATACGCGCCATCAATGTTGAATTTAAAATCCGATGGGCAGACGCTGTTGGCGGTGGGCGCTCATCAGAAGAACACGGTAAGTATGCTGGCTGGAGAGAAGGCTATAACCAGCCGGCATATAGGGGATTTGAACAACAATTCCGCCTGCGAAGCGTTTGAGGAGACGATAGAACAGATCGAAAGTATCTATAATCGGGCGCCGGAGATTTTGATCTGTGATAAACATCCGGATTACTATTGCTCGAGATACGCGCGTGAACGGTCGTACTGTACATATCCGGTTCAACATCATTACGCGCATGTGCTGTCATGCATGATTGATAACGGCGCAGGACCTCCGGCGCTGGGAGTCGTGTGGGACGGCACCGGCTATGGAGACGACGGAACAATATGGGGCGGGGAGTTTTTGTATGTTGGCGGGAAGGGATATAAGCGGATAGCGTCGTTCAAGCCATTTCGCCTGCCGGGGGGGGATAAAGCGATATGGGAACCGTGGAGGACAGCCCTCGGAGTTTTGTTTGAATTATATGGGACGGAGCTGGCGGCGATGGATGTTTTGCCCGCGTTAAAACATCTCAGCGAAAATGAAAAGAGGACATTGTTGTCGATGCTCTCCCGGGGGATTAATTCGCCGCTGACATCCAGCGCGGGAAGGCTGTTTGACGCGGCGGCATCGTTGACTGGTATCCGGCAGAAATGTTCCTACGAGGGGCAATCAGCAATGGAGATGGAATATTTGACCGAGGGCGTTGAAACCGATGATTATTACAATTACGTGATTGGTGAAGGCAAAAGCGAACTGTTGCAGATAGATTGGGCGGGAATAGTTGAAGGATTGATCGAAGATGTTAATGATTCCCTGCCGAAAGGGGATATATCGGCGAAGTTTCATAATACGTTATCGAGGATAATTCTCGATGTATGCAGGTCTGTCGGGGAGACAAAAGTGGCTTTGACCGGAGGTTGTTTCCAGAATAAATATTTAAGCGAGAGGACGGCGGGTATGCTTCGAGCCGGAGGATTCGATGTTTATACCCATAGTAATATACCGCCTAACGATGGCGGGATTTCATTGGGGCAGACAGCGGCGTACCTGAAGGATGAGAATGGAGGCTGGTGATGTGCATCGCGATTCCCGGACAGGTTAAATCAATAAAGGGCGAGAGTTCGTTCGACCGTGCGGGAAAGGTTGATTTCGCGGGACTTGTCCGGGAAGTGAGCCTTGCTTATGTGCCCCGCGTGCGGGTCGGCGATTGGGTGCTGGTTCACGCCGGATTCGCGATAACAGTAGTGGATGAACAGGAAGCATTAAGCGCAATCGATGATATAAACGCGATGCTCGGAAGCGAAGAGCGATGAAACATCTCGAGGAATACCGGAATCCGGACGCGGTAAAGCATTATGTGCGAAGGATTATGGAAACTGCCGGTAGGCGGTTCACAATCATGGAGATATGCGGGGGGCAGACCCATGCCATTTTGAAATACGGTATTGACCGTTTACTCGAAGACAATATTGGTTTCATTCACGGCCCCGGTTGCCCGGTGTGTATCACGCCCGCTGATAAGATTATTGCCGCCATGGAGATTGCCTCCAGCGATGATGTCATCTTCTGCTCCTTCGGCGATATGCTTCGTGTTCCCGCGGGCGGCGGAGACCTTTTAAGCACAAGGGCTTCCGGAGCTGATGTGCGCATGGTGTATTCGCCAATTGACGCATTAAAAATCGCGCGGGCTAACCCGGAAAAGACAGTTGTCTTTTTCGCCATTGGGTTCGAGACCACCGCTCCCGCGACCGCCCTGGCGGTTTACAAGGCTAAAATGGAAAACCTGAGTAATTTCTCCATGCTGGTTTCCCATTCGCTGGTGCTTCCTGCTGTAAGGTATATATTGTCCTCCCCGGATAACGGCATTGATGGGATTTTAGCGGCGGGTCATGTCTGCACCGTTTCCGGCTACGAGGGATACGAGGAAATCGCCCGGGAGTTTGAGATGCCGATAACGGTTACCGGTTTCGAGCCGGTGGATTTGCTCAGGGGGATATACAGTTGTGTCCGGTTAATGGAATCGGGAAAGAACATCGTGGATAACCAGTATTCGCGGGCGGTTGTCAGGGAAGGGAATAAAACGGCGCGGGATATGATTGGAGAAGTGTTCAGGGTTGCCGACAGTGAATGGCGCGGAATCGGTATTATTCGCGAAAGTGGATTGGTCTTGCGCGAGGAGTACGCGGATTACGACGCGCTGAAAAGGTTTGGCGTAAGCGCGCCTGCCGTCTCCGAAAGCAACGAATGTATCAGCGGCGAGGTGTTAAAAGGCAACCGGAAGCCATACCATTGCCCGGCATTCGGCACGAAATGCACTCCGGAGCATCCATTGGGGGCGACCATGGTTTCCTCGGAGGGGGCTTGCGCGGCATATTATAATTACATGGAAGTCAGGGACCGGGAGTGATGATATGCAATGCCCAGTTCCTTTAGATAAATACCCGCATATCCAGCTGGCGCATGGCGGCGGCGGGAAGCTTATGCAGGATTTGGTTAGCAATATGTTCCGAGCCGCCTTTGACAACGCGCATCTCGGCGGGCAAACGGACTCAGCGGTGTTGGATATCCCGGCCGGCAGGACAGCTTTTACCACCGACAGCTATGTTGTCTCGCCGCTGTTTTTTCCGGGGGGTGATATTGGTTCGCTGGCGGTTTATGGGACGGTGAATGACCTGGCGACATCGGGGGCAAATCCTTTGTATCTCAGCGCCGGTTTTATAATCGAGGAAGGATTTTCCATGGAAACGCTGTGGAAGATTACCCAATCGATGGCAGAAGCGGCGAAAGAGACCGGTGTAATGGTGGTAACGGGGGATACGAAGGTAGTCGAAAGGGGCAAGTGCGACGGCGTTTATATCAATACGTCCGGGATAGGAACAATCGAACATGATTTAGATATTTCACCGCGTTCGATTAAGGAGGGCGACGCGGTATTGATTACCGGCGATATCGGGCGTCATGGAAGCGCGGTGATGTCCGCCCGGGAGCACCTCGGGTTTGAAGGCGGAATAAAAAGCGATTCGGCGCCGCTGGCGGACATGGTTGCCGGTTTGATAGAAGCGGAAATTGATATCCATTGTCTGCGGGACCTCACCCGTGGGGGATTGGCGGCGGCGTTGAACGAGATCGCCTCAGCCGCCGGGTGCTCTATTGATATTGTGGAATCTGCCGTGCCGGTCAGCAGGGAAGTGTCCGCGTTTTGCGAGATAACCGGTATCGATGCCTATCATATCGCCAACGAGGGGCGTATGGCGATATTTCTTCCCCATGAGTTCGCGGAGGACTGCCTGGGACTGCTAATAGAGAGGGATAAAATAAATTTACCGTCTTTAATCGGGAGGGTGATTTTCGATGGCAAAAGCAGGGTGCGGATTGAGAATCCTTATGGAGTAATACGTATTCTCGATATACCTTCGGGGGAACTACTGCCCCGTATCTGCTGACAGAACAAGGGAATCTATTGGCAGTGGGGTGGCTATTGAGTGCCTAAATTTTAGGTATACTGTGGGTAGCATTTGGGGTTGACATATAATTATTAATAGTATATAATAATATTGCGGGGCTGGAAACAAGGCTCTGGGCTGGAACTACATTTGCAAGGAAAGAGAATGGAATTGGTTAGGGATATGAAGTGTTGTCGAAATTTCCATTTTCGATCAGTAAAGAAGTGAGGTTATATGGGAGACAAAAATCGGGAAGGACCGTATTCCCATGATGATTTGTTTCGGATCGTTAAATTATCATCGGACATGGTAATCCATACTGATCCTCAGGGCATTATCGAGGGTATGGAAAAAGGAGAAGGGGTCGCGCCTTTAAATCTTTCCAATGGAGGGAGCATTCTGGATATAGTTGCGCCTGACCAGAGGGAAGAAGTAATGGATCTACTGCGCCGGGCAGGGGAAACCGGAAAACAGGCACGGCTGGAATTAAGGTGCGTAGGTGGAGACGGTTCGGGAGAATTTTACTTTGACGCTACTATTTTGCCCATGAGGGATGACCAGAGCGTCAGAAGGTTGACATTCATACTCAGGGACAATAACGAACGCCGCCGCTACCAGCGATATGTCCGCGAATCTGAAGCAAGGTTGAGAGAGATAATAGAATTGCTCCCCGAGGCGGTGTTTGAGCTGGACAGACAGGGGCGAATGGTTTATTTGAACCGCGCCGGTATGGAATTGTTCGGAATCAGCGAAGATGCCATCAAGGCCGGAGTGGACGGGTTCATGTTTTTCGCGCCTGAATATGTTGATAAAGGGCGTAAGGCGTTTGAGGAACTGCTTGCCGGAAGAAAGCCGGGGAAAGCCGAGTATATCGGGCAGAACAAGGATGGAAGACGTTTCCCGGCGATAGTTCATTCAGGTCCTGTTTTCGAGGGCGATGAAGTTGTGGGGGTAAGAGGGATTATCATAGATATTTCCGAGCGCCAGGAGAAAGAGGACGCTTTACAGCAGGGGCAGGCGTTGATGCGGGCTTTAATCGACGCAACGACGGAATCGATGTTTTTAGTTGACAAAGACCTCAGAATTCTAATGCTGAATGAAATAGGGGCGGAAAGGTTAGGCGGCAGGATAGAGGAATTTATCGGTATAGATGCCGATTACGCGGTCGAAAACTTTCCTCATTATGATGTATGGGTTCGGAGAGTGGAAAAGATCAGGGAGATAATGAAGCATGGACAGCCTTACCGCGAGGAGGATGAGCGGGGAGATTATGTTTTCGATACGAACTACTACCCGATACTTGACGAAGACGGAAATGCCCATATGCTGGCTGTGTTCGCCCGTGATATTACAGCGGAGAGGACTGCTGAGAGGATACTTCACCGAAGCGCGGAGACGGCACGAGCGTTAATGGACGCGGTCGATGAGTGCATGGTGCTTATCGATGGGGATTTAAGTTTTATCACCGGCAATTCATCGGCATTGGAACATCTCGGAAAGGGTATGGAAGAACTTGTGGGCAGGAGTATCGCGGATATCTTTGATGAGCATATCGGCGAGGGTCCCGGGTCACGCCGGGTTGAGTTAATTAAAGAATGCTTCAGGACCGGGGAAGCGGTGGTTTACAAGGAAAACCTGGATGGTAAATACTACAATTTAACCTTTTACCCCATAAAAAACGAGACAAACGAAGTCGACCGGCTGGCAATAATCTCCCGTGATGTAACCCGCGATAAGATTGCCGATGAAGAGATCCGCAAATTCAAGACGATTATTGATTATGCCAATTATGGAGCGGCAATAGCCAAACTCGACGGTACCATAACCTACATTAATGACCACTTCGCCCGGATGCATGGCTACACTACCGAGGAGCTAATTGGCAAAAACCTGGGGATGTTTCACAATGATATACAACTGCCCCGGGTTAATGAGCTTCTCACGCAGTTGAAGGAAAGAGGCGGGTTTGAATTTGAGGAGGTGTGGCATGTAAAAAGGGACGGAGCCGAATTTCCCACTTTGATGAGCGGTACGTTGATAAAGGACGCCGACGGTATCCCGCAGTTCATGGTGGGTATCGCCATTGATATATCCGAAGACGCGCGCACGCGCAATGAATTGAAATCGGAGCGCGATTTCGTCAATTCCCTTCTTGAGACCGCCAACAGTTTGATCCTGTGCCTTGATGAAAAAGCGCATATCAAAGTATTTAACAGCGGATGCGAGCTTGTTACCGGTTACAGCCGGGATGAAGTTATCGGCAAAAGCTGGCCGGATTTATTCCTGCCGGAAGAGTCCTGGCATTCAGGACTCCAGGATTTTTACGACTGGGTCAAAGAACATCCGCGGGATATGTATGAAGGCACGATTATAACCAAATCAGGGGAGGAAAAGAGGATACTCTGGTCCAATTCGGTTATATTCGAAGAGGGTACAGGCAGATTGACCGCTATCGCCGTGGGTCAGGATATCACCGAGCGTAAACGAGCTGAAGATTCGATAGTTATAGAAAGGGACCTGGGGATGCGCTTGAGCAGGTCGGCGTCGTTTACCGAGTCTCTCGAAGCCTGCCTGGATGCCGCCTTCAGCATTTCCGGTATGGATTGCGGCGGGGTTTACGTAGTAAATGAAAAAGAGCAAAGCGTGAACCTGGAAGCGCATAAGAACCTTAGCAAAGAGTTCGTGGAACAGGTGTCTTATTTCGACAAGGATTCCATAAACGCGAAGATTTTATTCAAGGGTGAACCACTCTACGCGGAGTCGGACAATATACATGAACCCTATGAACAATTCCCTTTGCCGCCGGGATTAAAATCTTTGGCTATCCTCCCGGTAGGTTACATGGGTAAGATAATCGCCTCCTTGAACGTGGCTTCCTACACTATCGGTGTTGTTTCGGAGAATGCCCGGGCGGCTCTGGAGTCGATAGCTTCGCGTATCGGAACATCTATAATCCGCGCGAAAAATGACGAAGAAATCCGCGATAAAGAACGCAGGTTCAACGCGTTGTTTAACTCCATAAATGATTTCGTATTTGTCATCGATTCATTGGGACATATTCTCCATGTGAACTCCCGGGTTGAAAGCCGGCTGGGTTTCGACAGGGATTACCTGGCAGGAAGGCGCATCGGCAGATTTATATCCGAATTCAACGAGGAAGTGATCACCGGTTTTACTGATGATATCAACGGGGGCGATTCGGAACTTAAGCTTGGTTCTCTTAAAACGGCTGAAGGCGAATCGATTGCGATAGAATCGCAGGTAACCAGGGGAAGCTGGGGAAATGATGACGTTTTATTTATTATAGGCAGGGATATCACTGAGAGGCTCAAGGCGGAACAAAAACTTCGGGAGAGTGAAGAGAGATTCCGGTCCTTCGTGGAAAATGCCGAAGCGGTTGTCTATTCTATAAATCCCGAAGGTGTTATCGAGTATGTCTCCCCCAAGGTCGAGCAGTTTACGGGCTATGAGATAGAAGAGATTGTAGGTAAAACTTTCGATGATTTTCTCCATCCGGATGATATATCTGAAGCCATGGAATTTATGCGCGGTCTGCTCGAATCCGACGAAAAATCAGGCGGTATAGTCAACAGGATCAGGAAAAAGGATGGTAGCTATGGTTGGTTTATGACCAATGCCGCTCCGATAAAAGACGAGACCGACAGGGGTATGACGTATATAGGGATTACGCATGATATAACCGACAAGATAAAAGCCGAACAACAGTTGCGCGAGAGCGAGGAAAAACTGCGTTCGACCTTAACTTCGATGGATGATTTGGTTTTCGTTATGGACGCGGAGGGGCGATTCCTCGAGTACTACCAGCCGTCCAGGACCCATTCTCTTTACAAGCCGCCCTCCGAATTCATGGGGAAATCTTTCAGAGAACTACTTCCCGGAGAATTGGTGGAAATTATTGAGAACTCTATACGGAAGTTAAGGGAAACCGGTGAGGTCCAGAAGATTGATTATTCGCTGGAGATAAAGGGTAATGTGGAATGGTTTAGCGGCAATTTGTCTCTAAGGATGGACTACGAGGGAAATATTTCCGGGGTGACCGCCGTAATACGCAATATCACCCAGCGAAAAACGGCTGAGAACGCCCTTCGGGAAAGTGAGGAAAAATACCGTAGTCTGATAGAGAACGCTTCTCAACCTATATTGGCAATGGATCCGGAGGGTTTGATTCTGACCATAAACAGGGCGGCTACTGAATACATGGGGGTGACTCCCGAAAGCTGTAAAGGCAAATATATCTATGAATTCCTTCCTGACAAGGCAGTAATTGAACTTCGAGAAGCTTTGCGGGAGATAGCTGAGACCCTCAAAGGGATGGCTGTAAGCAGGAGCTATGTGTTCAAGGGAAAGAAGAGCTATTTTAAATCGTTCTTCCAGCCGCTTTTTACGAGCGATGATAAATTATACGCTATTCAGGTAATCGTCTACGATGTAACCGATGAGAGGAAGCAGGAGATACACAACAAGGCGCGGGTTGAGCTTCACGAGGATTTGAGAAACGCTACCAAGGTCGATGAATGCCTGACCATCGGCTGCAAGGCGATAAATAACGCGGAGTTATTCAGGCGTTCGGTGTTGTCATTGCATAACGAGCAGAAGCATATAACTAATATCGGCTATTGGGGGCTGGATGATACGCTTATCGAAGCTACCCGGAACGCGCCGGCTCCGGATGATGAATTGACAGCGATTTTAACTCATGAGGATTTCCGTATCAGCCGGTCATATTTTATACCGGAGGAATCGGGGGTGTTCGACAGCGAATATCCGAGGTATGTTGCCCAGGAAAAAAGGAGGGCGGACTGCGAGGCGTCCTGGAAATCAAGGGATGAGCTTTTTGTGCCGTTGAAGTCGGGCAAGGGGCGTATAGAGGGGTGGCTTTCTGTGGATACTCCTTATGATGGATGCCGGCCGGATATTAATGTTATCCGGTTTTTGGAGGAGATTGTCGATATAACCACCCGCAAGGTGCGCGAGATATTGACCATGGAGAGTCTGAACAAAGAACGTCTGGCCTTAAAGAACAAGAATGTCGCTTTAAAGGAAGTGCTGAAACATATCGAAGATGAAAAGGCGGGTACAAAGAAACAGTTCGCCGAAAGCATTGAGAGAACGCTACTTCCGGCGCTCAAACGCCTTGTAAGGCGCGATTCGAAGGTGGACCGTTCGATGCTGAAGATAATTGATAAGGGGTTGAAGGAACTCGCGGAGGCATCCGGGGGCAACCTGCATCTTTATTCCAAGCTAACCGCAAGGGAAATAGAGATATGCGACTTAATAAGGGGCGGCAGTACATCTGATCAGATCTCGGCAAAGCTAAAGATTTCCAAAATGACCGTTAATAAGCACCGGGAATCTATCCGCAGGAAGCTCGGATTGACTAATAAGAAGGTAAATTTGACCACGTTTTTGCGAAATCCGTGAGATACGTATGGAATTATACGTATTAGTTACCTATAATTGCAGTATTGACAAAAGCCAAATGATGCTTACATTAGTGATGGAAGCAGAGTGATAAGGGATGTGTAAGAAGAATTATGCTATCTTTGCGTTAAATAGGCGCGAAGCGGGTTCCGAGGAGGTTGGGTTCTGTTTACCGGGGGGCTGAATTCCCCCCCTGGATAGTGTGAACCGTCCGGGGGGCTGAGTTTTTTGGGGATTGCGTTGTTAGGACTACAATCCCATCCGGGCAACGCTTGACCTTTAAAACTTCCCTCCGGTAATAAAATATAGCCGCTACTAAATCCTTCCGATTTTCATAAGGCTAAAATTCGTATTCAATTCCAAAAATCGGCAATAGGGTCCATTGGTACATGGTATCCTCTTTTTGCTCGATTTCGTTCCAGGAATAAGTAGCCACGTTTTTCCTGCTGTAGGCATTCCATAATGAGACAAACGCCATGATATTGGAGCTCTGGAAACTGAATCGCCTGTCCGGGCGAAGGTTAAACGAGTGGGAGAGCGGATAACGCTCTTCGTTGATACGGCTGTCATGGAGAACGGTATGGTTGATTTCCCGGGAAGCTTCGTTGTCCAGCGGCGTGTAAGGTCTTCCTCATATAGTCCTTGTCTGAGATATAAATTAGATATGTATCTTAAATATGTAAATGAGCGCGTAGTAGATTCCGACGCCAATAAAGATTAAGGCGGTTATTCTACGCGCCCAAATCTCAAACGCCTTTAGCCGGTTAAAAATGTCGCCCACCCATCGTGCTCCGAAGGCCAGTATGAAAGCAAAAATAATTACCGGTAAGCCGGTCCCGATTCCGTAAACCGAGGGCATCCCCAGGCTGGAATCGGATTTAGCGGCCAGAGGAATCAAGCTTCCGAAAAAGAGCGCCGCTGAGACCGGGCAAAAGGACATGGCAAAAATAATCCCGAGAAAACCAGCTCCCCATAGACCCAGGGATTGGGCTTTTTTCTGTATTTTTTCATTGCCGGTAATGCCGAATGTGCCTGTATTTATCCATCCCATCAGTATTATGCCCACGAAAATAAGTATGGGACCGAGGATTATGTTGAAATATCCCTGAAGGAAATTGGCGGTATCGAAAATGGAGGTTGCCCCGGCGACCAAAAGAACACCCAGGGAGGTGTAGGCAAAAACGCGCCCGAACATGTACAAAACCCCCGATAAAAGTACATACCGGGGCTTATCCAATTGTTTACCGATAAAGGAGATGGCGGCTACATTAGTTGCCAGCGGGCACGGGCTGATCGAAGTGAGAATTCCCAGCCATAAGGCCGACAACAGGGAAGGCAAATATGGTTCCATCAGCTTCCCTCTAAGTACTCGCGGATTTCTTCCTGGACATATTCATGAAACTTTTCTTTATCCCCTTTATATTTCCAGACTTTCTCGAGATTTTTCCATTCGCTCTGTTCGCCGTTGATCATTTTTACGATAACCAGCGATGACGCAAACAATCTATAATCCTTTTTATAGTGGTTGTTTTCCGATTTATCGAAGTCAACAGATTTCCATTTAATGATCCCGTCGGCAAGTTCATCGGAAAAACCGTTTTCGATAGCCTCTTTTGAATAAGCTTCGATGCGTTTACATGAAACGCACTGGCGGGTACCGTGGAAATAGTACGCTGTAATCTGGACATTCCCGGAATTATCAGTGGATACGGATTTTTCGTTTTGAACAGATGTATCGTTTTCTCCGGCGAATACCCCGGTAATCGTAAGGTTGGATATAATAACGGCGAGGCTAATTAGCATTATCAGTTTTGATAGATTTGGCATAGTTTACTCCTTAACCTTTTCTTGTATCAGCGATTTCAATTCTTCAACCGAGGGCAGTTTGCCGGAGAACTTGAGCTGTTCATCGATAACCAGCGCGGGGGTGAACAAGACGCCGTACGAGGTTATCTGGTTTATATCCTCGACCTTTTCCAGTTCGCACTCTATTCCCAGTTCACTTACCGCTTTTTGGGTGCGTTCAAAAAGCTCCCGGCACCGGGCGCATCCGGGGCCTAAGACTTTCAATTTCATTTTGATTCCTCCGTTCTAAAACATCCCGTAAATCCAGCCGCTTAATGTGGCCATGAAAATTACGAGTACTACGAATACTACGGTTTTCTTTGTGCCGATGACGCTCCGAATAACCAGCATGTTGGGCAATGAAACCGCCGGACCCGCCAGCAGGAGAGCCAGCGCGGGGCCTTTGCCCATGCCGTTGCCGATGAGTCCCTGCAGGATAGGCACTTCGGTCAGGGTGGCGAAGTACATGAAAGCGCCCAGTACCGACGCGAATATATTGGCTCTCAGGGAGTTGCCGCCGACGAAGGAGTAAACCCATTCCGATGGAATAAGCCCATCACCTGATGGGCGTCCCAGAAGCAGTCCGGCAACGATAACGCCGAAAAAGAGCAAGGGCATAATCTGTTTGGCGAAGCCCCAGCTTTCGCTGAACCATTCGCTCGCTTCGCCTTTGTTTGACGCGGTGATGACTGATAAACCCAAAGCGCCGACGGCGAAGTGGATAATGGGAAGACCGGGAGACAGCTCCGCGGTTATATATATGATGGCGGCTAAGGTGACGATTTTCCACCATTTGATTCCAAACCAAAGTATCAGGGCGATATCGAGGACTATGGCGAAGATAACAGTCAAGTGCCATTTATAGTCATAGATAACATTCCATAGACTTGCTGAATCATCGGGTTTGCCCCAGTTGGCGAAAACGAGGATACCGACCATGGAGGCAAAGTATATCAAATTTTGCCACAGGGGCCGGGTTTCCTCTTCCGCGCCGGGGACAGCCATACCAGAGCCGGCTTTTTCCTTTTCCTCTTTGTTGAAGAATATCTGCATGAGTAAACCTATTACTATACTGAAAATTATGGCCCCGATTGCCCGGGCGATGCCCAGCTCGACACCCAGAATACGCGCGGTGAGGATAACGGCGAGGACATTGACCGCGGGGCCGGCATAGAGAAAAGCCGACGCGGGACCGATTCCGGCGCCCATGCGGTATATTCCCGCGAAAAGGGGCAGGACGGTGCATGAACACACGGCGAGGATAGAGCCGGAAACGGAAGCGACTCCGTAAGAGAGAAATTTATTTGCTTTGGCACCGAAGTACTTGATTACCGCGGACTGGTTGATGAATACGGCGATAGCCCCGGCAATGAAAAAGGCGGGAATCAGGCAGAGGATTACATGTTCGCGGGCGTACCATTGGGCCAGGTACAGAGATTCCATCACCGATGATCTTATGCGGCTCGATTCGAAGGGAGCAAAATAGAGGATGAGGAATACTGAGGCGATAACAATTAATGGTTTGGATTCTTTTTTCCAGTCTAAGCTCAAGGGGCATTTATCCTTTTAAAGATTTTCAATCAGTTTGATATGCTTGTTCTTTTCGCCTTTGATAACCGATTCCACGCAGGCGAAAAAGTTCAGAACGCATGGGGTCTGCAGTTTGTAATAGACCTGCTGGCCCCGTTTATCGTCGTCGAGTATGCCGGCGTTTTTAAGAACGGAGAGGTGCTTGGAAACGGTTGAAGTATCAGCATTTATCATCTCCACCAACTGCTGGACGCATTTTTCACCCCGTGAGAGTTCATCGACGATGAAAAGCCTTGTCGGATGAGCCATTGCCTTGATGACTTTAGCGCGGGCTTCGTAGAGTTTTTTGTTTTGATTATAGTCGGTCATGATTAGAACCTGTTTTTAATGGTTGTTTGGCAAAATAGCCAAATATATTATATTGTCAAGTTACTTTTTTGTTCGAGATAAAAAAGGGGGGTTTTGCGGGGTCGTTTGCGGCCGCTGAAAAGGAAACCGTCACGCACAGAGGCGTAACGCCACATTCAATGTCATTCCCGTGAAATAGCCAGAGGCTATCAAGAACGGGAATCCATGTTGCCGGGTGCGCGGCAGATGTCCCCGGCTGCCGAGTGCAGGGACCTGGCAACACATTGTAAAGGATTGGGTGCGCGGCAGATGTCCTCATCTGCCGCGGAGAGCAGACCCGGCAGGTCAGGAGACCTGCCGGGCACCGAAAGAGGCGTCACGTTCGTCAAGGGTGTCATGTTCAGTTGCGGAGCGAAGCGTAGCAAATGAGCCCGCCTCGGCGGATTCAAGAACATGTTTCTTGAACTTAACATGCTTATTTTTCCTCGA
>WJIJ01000092.1 GCA_014730345.1 Candidatus Zixiibacteriota bacterium
CCATCACGCGCCGAACTTATCCATCCGTCCGGCATGGGCCAAAGCCAGCCCTATCAAATGCGGACCCGGACGCGTACCCAGTATCCCCCTCGAACAGGCCAGCTCGTGGAATTCGGTGGCATCATCTTTGATAGCGTATTTCGAATGCAATAACATCGGCACCGGATGCCAGCTATGCGATTTCATCACCGCCGGCGTCGAATGATCGCCGGTTACGATAAACACATCCGGGTTCAACGCCAGCACCCGGGGGATATGTTTATCGATTTCCTCAATAATTTCCTTCTTGCTTTTGAAATTTCCGTCCTCGCCATAGCTGTCGGTTTTCTTTACATGGATAAAATAATAATCGTATTCATCGCCGTAAACATCCTCAAGGACTTTAAAACGGTCGGCGATAATTTCCGGCTGGGGCAGTAGTTTCATCCCCAGAAGTTTACTTACACCTCGGTACATGGGATACTCGGCGATACATACCGCGCGCAGTTTGTAGCGGTCGTACATGGTGGGAAATGGCTCGTAGTAATCGAAACCGCGCATCAGTATCATGTTGGCTTTTTCCTCATCGGATAATATATCAGCCACCTGGTCGATAAAATCCTGAACTATTTTCGCGGTGTGTTCGGCTTTCTTGGAGCGCGGGGTTACTTTATTGGGTTTATGCCCTGCCATCTGGGGATCGGTATCCTCGATATCGCCGGAAAGATTTTCGCCCCGGAGCACAAACAACGCCCGGTGCTCCTTCTCGGTCTCGAAGAACATCTCCACATCGTAATCAAGCTTTACATTGTCGCGGATTTTTTTAGAAACCCGGTGATTGGTTTCATCGTCGATACGTCCGGCTCTGCGGTCGGTGATTACTCCGTCCTTGTCGACTGTAGCGAAATTCACCCTCGCGGGAACATCGCCCCGTTTCAAATCGAAATTAACTCCCAGCGCCGAGAGGACTCCCCGGCCGACATCGTAGTTGAGCGGATCATAACCGAAAATCGAGAGATGCCCCGGTCCGCTTCCGGGGGTGATTCCCGGGCCGACAATTTCCAGCAGGCCGCAGGAAGAATCGGCCGCCAGTTTATCGAGGTTGGGGGTATTTGCCGCCTGCAGTTCGGTGCCATGCTCGGTTTCATCGACAATACCGCCGACGCCGTCGAGAACCAGCATCACTATTTTACCGCCTTCATCGCGTATCAGTTTTTCGTAAATTTTCGTATAGTCCATAACCGTCCCTTCTAACAGTTCCCTGTTTACATTGTTAAACCCCAATCTATATTCTATGTTTCGGAATTTCAAATCAAATATCAATTTCATTGAGACTACAAAATCATACGATCGAAAATCAAATTAAAAACGCCGGAAGCTGAATCCTTCCGGCGTTTACATTTGGGTGACATTAAAATTACTGCACCACTATCTGCGCAGATTTGGTCTGGAGATTATTTATATTGGAATTACTTGTTCCGTTCTCATCGACTATCGATATATCATCATAAACAATTTGCGCAGAACCGGCGCTGTTTCCAGTAAAATCAATAGTGAAAAACTCGCCGCTCCCGGAAACATTGTCATTGCCCTCCGTTTGCACCTTGCCGAGCCCTATGCTGATACCATCATGGTTGCGCTGGAAAAAGACCAACCCACTGCCGCTTCCCCATATACCATCAGCCGGCACCATAACCGTATCTACCTTGACGAGAGATGTATCAAAAAGAAGGTCGAATGTTATCGCGAACAGGTTGCTGACTTCATTTATACTTCCGGTTAACGTAGTACTGCTATCGATATCGACAGTATCATTTTGGGGAGTCAGGCTGACATAGAAATCGGCCGGGGCCGGACCGTTTGAACTGCTCCCGCCTCCACATCCGAAAGTAAGTATCGCCAGCGCGGCGGAAGTTATAATATAGAACGTAGTCCTCATTTTCAGCACCTCTATTTTATCAGCGCCATGCGCTTGACGGTTGAATAGTCAGATGTTTCCAGCCTGTAGAAGTATATCCCGCTGGACACGCTGTTTCCTTTTCTGTCATCGCCGTCCCAACGGACTTCGTAGCTTCCCGGTCCATGTTCCGCGTCGGTCAGCACTTTCACCAGTTGACCGGTGAGATTGTAGACCGCGATGCGCACATTGGTATTTGCCGGTATATCGTATTTTATAACAGACGACGCGTTGAACGGGTTCGGGTAGTTCTGGTGCAGACGGTAATCATAAGGAACCGAAACGCCAAGCAGGTCCTCGAGATACTTGCGAATCTCGAATTGCGGCCCCGAGGTCGCGGTTCTAACCTGCTCGTAAATATTGCCCAAGACATCCCTGTAGGCTTCGACATCGAAACCATCCGCCGGTGAACTGCTATTCAAAACACCGCTGTGGGTACGTCCCCAGTTGACCAGGATGGGAATAAAATCTCCGATATCGACCCGGCCGTTGCCGTCTCCGTCGGCGTAAGTGGCGTTATTATTGTCTTCCCACAATATAACATCCTGCGCCTGCCATGTGTATCCGGTGGTCGTCCGACGGTTTCCGGTCTCATGCCAGTACATCGCCAGGGAGAGCACTTCCTGGGCGCCAACGCTTCCGTCATTATCAAGGTCACCCGGCCAGACATAGACCTCATCGCCAAGAAGTGACGGGTCATAGGAAACATTATAGGAATAAGTAGCATCGAAACCGATGGACTGGTCGCCCACGGCGCAGGGAATCATAACCGCCTCGCTAAACCTTGTCCAGCTCCGCAGGTTCTTACTTCCCTGGTTTTCGCCATTGAGTTCAAAGAACTTAATCTTAGGCGTATACATTATCGGGCCGTTATTGGCGCCTACCAGCACAACCTCCCAGGGCGCGCTGTTGTGGCCATCGAAGGATACCTGAATACCGCCTGCCGAATCACCCATCACGTTAAACTTGATATAGTTGGCCGCAAGGAAATCAGGGGTCGACGGCACTTCGTTGCCAGCTCCAACATTAACCGGGTACGATGAATAATTGGCAATTAAACTGTCCGGAATCTCCGGAAACATGTTCGCTTCGGAGTACGTGGTCCCGTCATAAAGGTTGAACATCCTGTCCCCGGTGAAATAGTTCCAGGTGGCGAATTCCGCGAAAGCTTTATCGAGGTCATAAGTACCCCCTGAAACCTGCGCTATTACAGTATCAAGGGCGGATATTACATTGTAATCCGCCTCGGTAGCGCATTCTTCCCAGAGAAGCCTCATTATATTGGTGCCGAATCTCTCCGTGAGGTACAATCCCCAGATACAACTGGCGTACTTATGCGCGTTCTTCACCTGGGTGCCGCCATCGGTCTCAAGACCCATGGAAGGGTAATTAAAGAAATAGGGCAGGTAATTGACATAATCATTTATATTATCATAAACCTGCTCCTCCATCCACACCGATGAAACCTCGTACCACCATACCGAATAATCGGGGCTACCTACATTGCCCTTGTATTCGGTAGCATCGTATGACATCTGGATAGCGTGGAAAAATTCGTGGGCCATTGTAACCTTCATGGCATCAAGGGGTTCCATCCAAAAAACACTGCTGTAATCATTATCGAGCGCCATAAAACTTGTATAAGCGGGATACAGATCGGATGTGGTCTGGTCCGGCTGGGTATAGCCGAAATATCCCTGGGCCTGGTTTATGATGTAAATATCGTAACGGGCGTCTCCTCCGCCGGGATACCAGTCATCGGCTAAGGGAGCGCGATAACCCATCTCGCCGATTTCCTTCGCCCAAACATATTCAGCCGCTTCGGCAACCTGGTTGATATAATCAGGCACTCCGTCGGCGGGATTGGTATCGGTCTGCGCCGGGGCATCCAGCCCGGTAGTATCGTAGTGAATCTTGAAATGCCCTGCCGGCGTATCATAGTATCTGTCGCAATCGGGTCTTTCGCTCAAAGCCCCGAAAAATTCCGGCATCTCCAGGTCCTTATCGGCAAGATGCATAAGGTGGGGAGTGCCGCACAGACGGATATTGTGATCATCATGCGAATGAACCGATGGAAAAAGATGCGGCGCTTTTATATGTGCCGCCTGGCGCCAGCGGAAATCAGCTAACTCCTGAGAGTACTCCTCGCCTTCCGAGCAATGCCCGCCGTTTATTAACGGGCTTAAAAACGAAATGGAGACGGCGAAAAAAACTGCCATTAGCAATGCCCTTTTATTCCTCATTTTATCACCTCTATTTCAAATCCTTGCGGTCATGTAATTTATTTACGTTGTCGGCAACTAATCAGCAAAATCAAAATCCGGGTTGTTAAACGCTTAATTTATAACTTAAATGCGCGATTATTTTAATATGTTCCTCGATTTAGAATAAATTAATTGCGTTAAAAATGAACTTTGGGTAAATTCGAACGATTTGTAGCGTTTTAACCTCGCCACCGTAGCTCAGATGGCCAGAGCAGCTGATTCGTAATCAGCAGGTCAGGGGTTCGACTCCCCTCGGTGGCTTTTTTAATGCCTGCCCACTACCTGCGAAGCGTATGTTATTAAATCAGTTACGGGCATATGCCCCACCAGCGCGTCAACACACCCATTCCTGCTCCAGGATACAAAACTGCATCCTTCTTCGCTGGCATAGCAATAATAATCTTGACCATTGAAGGTGTGTTTCTTCAACTGATTGCCGGGATCAAACAGATACCGGTCAATGCAATAAAAGGCAAGCAAATGCCCATTATGTTCATAAGTTACAAATTTCATATCGCCAGGACCGAAATTTTCCAGATCCGCCGAAAGTATTTGCGCCCGGTTACGTATACTTTCTGGTACGAAAGACGGGTCGGGATCGGAAAACGCAAGCTCCAGATGCCGTTGATTGGTAACATCTGAATTGGGGTAAGGATGGGGCATTTTTGCGTATTTCTCAACCATATAACCGGGGACCCCGGCCGAGCCCTCTATAAATAGAGCGAAAATCCCGGCAACAAACAAAATGGTAACGGCCGCGATACTCAATATCCCGACCCACGGCCTAAAAAAAAGGAATCCCGAATCTTCTTCCCCGGGATTACCGGTCCGGGCGCCCATATCAAGCTGGCCGATCCTTCTCACAATTCTATCTTTGAGATAATCAGGAACAGCTTCTTTAGCCGCCTTTTCAGAAACCACCTTTTTTGTTAATCTCAGAAATTCCGCTTTTCCGAAGCAATGTTTGCATTGCTGTAAGTGTTCTTCGACTTCGGAATACTCGTTGTCACTCAATTCCCGGTCGACGTAATCATAGAGTTTCAATAAAGCTTGTTTGCAATCCATCACTGTTTCTCTTTAACTATACCTCGCTTTACCGCGTATTGCCATAGGTTCTTCTGTAATAGTTTTCGACCGCGATGCAGTCTCGATTTAACCGTGCCCAGTTGAATTCCAACTATATCTGCTATCTCCTGGTACGAGAATCCTTCCAAAAACGAAAGCACCACAACCACCCGGAAGTCTTCTGGAAGCTCCTCGATCGCCGATTTCACGTCATCATCGAGTAGCTGATTAAACAGCATCCTTTCCGGATCTTCAAGCTGCTGCCTGTTTCCACCTCCTTCCAATTGGTTATAAAGGTAGTGGCTTTCAACATCGTCATAAGTAAACTGCTGTTTCTCTTTCGTCTTCTTATGGTAAGACGTTATAAACAGGTTAGTTAGTATTTTCAATAACCATGCTTTGCAGTTAGATCCTTTTTCGAAACTGTCCCAGAACCGGTATGCTTTCAAGAAGGTTTCTTGAACAAGATCTTCCGCGTCGGCTTTGTTCTTCGCCATACGCAATGCCATGCGATAAACGGCATCGGTATGCGGCAACGCTTCGCGCTGAAATTCTAACTCTTTTCTCTTTGTCTTCTGTTCCGGCAACTGTCTCCGCCCCGCGTGACAATTCCGGCTGTCACGCTTGTAACTTTGTTTAAACTTAAATGGTTCCTTAATAATAATTCAATATAAAAACCGGGGCAAGAATTAAATTGGTCGGGAATCAACTATGCACTGAGATTACCGAATATTTATATAGAGATGATTCAAAATAGCGTGTCGAACTAATCGGGTAAGTGGAGTGTTAATAATCGGTTAAATTTATAAAATCGCCTGATTTGGCTTGCCCTGCCACTTTGACGAAGCTATATTATGCGCGATTTTAGGACTTCTGGGAGAGGAAGATGAAAACTCTTGTCACCGGCGGCGCCGGATTCATCGGCTCGCATACTGTCGACGCCCTCGTTAAAAACGGTGTCGATGTACGAATTTTAGACAGCCTTGAAAAACCGGTCCACTTGAAAGGAAAACCTGACTATCTTAATCCCAAAGCCGAGTTCATTCTCGGCGACGTTCGCAACAAAGAAGACATGAAAAAAGCCCTCGAAGGGGTTGATTCTGTTTTTCACCTCGCCGCCTACCAGGACTATATGACCGATTTTTCAAAATTCTTCCACGTTAATTCTGTCGGCACCGCAATTATCTACGAACTGGCCGTTGAGTATAAACTGCCGGTTAAAAAGGTAGTGGTCGCCTCCTCCCAGGCGGTCTATGGCGAAGGTAAATATCATTGCGAAAAAGACGGCATAATTTACCCAGATATACGACCCGAAAATCAACTGCGCGCCGGCGACTGGGAGATAAAATGCCCGAAGTGCGGACATCAGATGCAGTGGAGAGAAACCGATGAGAGCGTGGTCAATCCCCATAACCAGTATGCTGTTTCCAAGTACACCCAGGAATTGATATCGCTCAGCCTGGGACGCAGGTACTCAATACCCACGGCTTGTGTAAGATATTCAATTGTGCAGGGAGCAAGGCAGTCCTTCTACAATGCCTATTCCGGCGCATGCAGGATATTCAGCCTCTATAACTATTTCGATAAAACACCGACGGTTTACGAGGACGGATTGCAACTGCGCGATTATCTCAATATCGCCGATGTCGTCAGCGCCAACCTGCTGGTCATGGAAAAAGACGAAGCCAATTTCAATGTTTACAATGTCGGCGGGGGCAAGGCTTACAGCGTTTTGGATTTCGCCCGTATTGTCGCCGACCGTTTTGACAAAAACAACGAACCAAAAGTGCCCGGCGAATACCGTTTCGGCGACACCAGGCATATCGTTTCCGACATCACCGCACTGAAAAACCTCGGATGGGAACCGCGGGTACCCATCGAACAATCAGTGGATGAATATATAGAGTACCTCAAGGAACAAGCCAATGTCGAAGATATCTTAGACTACGCCGAAGAGAAAATGAAGTCAATGAACGTGGTACGTCAAGCGGAGTTATAAGAAGTGAACGCATTTCTTCTCGCCGCGGGATTAGGCACGCGCTTAAGACCGCTCACCTGTGAAATCCCTAAATGTATGGTCGAGATCTGCGGTAAACCGCTCCTGGGATGGTGGTTGGAAAAACTCGAAGCATTGAGTATCGAAAAGGTCCTCATAAACACCCACCATTTAGCGCCGCAGGTTGAACGGTTCGTTGCCGAAAATAATTTCAATATCAACATCGAACTGTTCCATGAAGATGAATTGCTTGGTTCCGCCGGCACCATAAAAGCCAATCGCGGTTTTATCGATGATAAGGATTTTTTGATCATTTACGGAGACAACCTGACCAATATCGATTTAAAACCAATGATAGATCATCATGTAGAAAAATCTCCGGTAATGACCATGGGGCTGATGGAAATGCCCCGTCCGGAAACACGAGGTATCGCCGTGCTGAATGACGATAATGTAATCACGGATTTCGTGGAAAAATCCGCAAATCCCCCCGGGAATTTGGCCAACGCGGGATTGAAGGTGGCATCCCCGGAGTTATTTAATTATCTCGATGGGGATAAAAAGCCGCTCGATTTAGGATTTGATATACTGCCCAGGTTAATCGGCAAAATGCACGGCTTTGTCCTGGAGGGTTACCTTCAGGATATCGGCAACCCGGAAGATTTGGAATCGGCAAGGAAAAACTGGAAAAGTTTAGTTAGTAAAACTCTTACATAGATAAGGAACCGTTATGGTAATCAGCCAAACACCATTGAGAATAAGCTTTTTAGGCGGCGGAACCGATTTCCGTAATTTCTTCGAGGAACACGGAGGCGGCGTTGTCTCATCTGCTATAGACAAATTTATCTTTGTCGTGGTAAAAGAACGTTACGACGACAGGATTTACATAAATTACTCCCAGAAAGAAATCGTTGAATCCATCGACGACCTCGAACATGAGCTTGTACGCGAAGCCATGCGCAAAACGGGCGTTACCTCCGGGGTTGAAATCACCACCCTTGCCGATATTCCATCGCAGGGAAGCGGTCTGGGTTCATCATCGTCGCTCACGGTGGGACTGCTCAACGCCCTCTACGTTTTCGCCGGCGAACCAAAAGACCCTGAAGTGTTGGCCAGCGAAGCATGCGAGATCGAAATCGATATCTGCCGAAAACCGATAGGCGTACAGGACCAGTATATCGCCGCCTATGGCAATCTCCGCAAATTCGACTTCAACACCGATGGTTCCATAACCAACCGAAAAATTAAACTGACCCCGCCCAAGAAGCGGGACCTCAGCGATAACCTTATGCTCTTTTTCACCAACCGGACCCGTAAATCCGAATCGATTTTAAGCGAGCAGAAGGACAACGTGAAAAGCAAAACCGAAGTCCTCTGCGACCTCTCCGAACTCGCTAAAAAAGGGGAAGCAAGATTGAACTCCGGCGACCTCGACGGCCTCGGCCTGCTGATGAACGAGGGGTGGAACCTGAAAAAATCGCTGGCATCGAAAATCTCCAATCCCGACCTCGATGAACTATACGACAGGGCTATATCCGCCGGAGCGCTGGGCGGCAAAATCGCCGGCGCGGGAGGCGGCGGATTCCTACTGCTCTACTGCCCCCCGGAAAACAGGGCAAAGGTGCGCGATGAATTCAAAGACCTTACCGAATTTCCATTTAACCTGGAACGCGACGGTTCAAAAGTTATTTTTAACTATAGAAGAAACGTATTAAAATAAGGAGAATATATGCAGTTCGGCGAATATATTAACACCTCGTCAAATATACTCGATAAAATTGAAAAACAAACCATCGATAATGTTATCGATGTTCTCTATAAAGCATACCGCGATTCAAAGATGGTCTTCTTCGCCGGCAATGGCGGAAGCGCCGCCGCCGCAAGCCATTTCTGCGAAGACCTTTCCAAGGGCACCCAGCCCGACTTGAAAGCCACCAAACGGTTTCGCGCTTTAAGCCTTGTTGACAATGTGCCATACATCACCGCCATGAGCAATGATGAAGGCTACGAACATATCTTCGAACAACAACTCGTATGCTATGCCCAGCCGGGGGATATTCTCGTGTGCATCTCCGGCTCCGGCAACAGCCAGAATGTTGTTCAGGCGATGGAATGGGCAAAGAACCACGACCTGACCACCATCGCCATCTCCGGCTATGACGGCGGGAAAATCGGAGCTATAGCCGATGTAAACCTGCATGTACCCTCGTTCGATATGGGCTTGGTGGAAGCACTGCACATGGTCGTGTCCCACTACATCACCGACCGTCTGAAAGAAAAAATTTTGAAGGAAGGTTAATTAGTTCCGGTTTCGTAAAACATTTCCCCATGAGATCAGGTCCCTGAAGAATGCGACAAAAGTGCATTCTAAAGAGAAAATACTATGAAACCCCGGACTTCATGGCTTGTTTAAAAACGCCTTGCGTGTGGCATGTTCATGAATCCGCCGGGGCGGGTTTAGTATTCCTCGATTTATCGAGGAAGATTAAGCATGTTGTGTTCAAGAACACGCCACCTTCCCGCGTTTACTTATCCGGCATAAGTCCACGTGCTCAAGGATTCTACTTCCCCTTTGACACCTCCGTATTTTTCGCTACCTTAACCTAAGAGAATGCAGGGCAGGCAACCAGAAGCGGATTGTGGCCTTTCCAGATTTAGAAATACCGGATAAATTATAACAAGAAAGGGCTTTACCTCCAGATACCCAGAATCAACCCGATAATGAAAAATCCTATTATATGGTAAAGCACGTTAATGGCCGTCAATGAACGCGATTTGCCCTCGAATATATCATTAACGCCCATAGTGGTGAACACGAAACATATTCCCGCCAAGAGGCTGACAATGATGCTCCTTGATACCGAATAATCGCCTATCCAGTTCAATATTCTGGCGATACCGTAAGCGGCAATAAACGACAGTATCAGCGCCCAAATATAATTTAACGGCGATGATTGCGCTTTTATCTCCTCCTCGGTTTTGCCCAGCGCGCTCATCCATGCTTTCCCGAACAACGCCGGCGAATACCACAACGCGCCAAGTACCATGTAGGCTATCGTTGAGGCTATAACCGCTAACCAGTTTATTCCTGCTGACTCCATTTTAATCCTCCTGAAAAATTTAGTTATACATGCAGATACAATCTTAGCTAACATCCTGATATTATGTCAATTACTTTATTCCCGCCAATTAAGTTCCATGTGCCGGATTAAATGTTTTCCCAACAAACCGCATTACATCATGCAATTACCCGGCTAAATATGCAATTCGAATCACAATAATCGCCCCGAATTATGAAAACGTCTGCTAAATTGCATACTAAAATTGAACAGCGTTTCGGGGGCAACCCTCTAAGTCTAAACATTCCAACCACATACGATTGCGGAATAATGTTCCCCCCGTGGCACTACCCTTGCGCAAAAGGAAAGAAAAAAGGGGGCTCTATGAGCAAAACAGGAAAAGCGGTCTTAGGGTTTACATTAGCATTATCATTATTACTCGGGGTATCCAACAAGGCGTTCACCGAAATCTCTCCCGATTTACAGGATTTCATAAGTACCATGG
>WJIJ01000093.1 GCA_014730345.1 Candidatus Zixiibacteriota bacterium
CGCCGGGTTGCGCATGTAATTAGATTTTGCGTTGCTCAAATAGGGACATGTAAACCGCTTTGTATTCGCTGACCTACTCGACTATTTTATTCCCGGCAGGTCAGGAGACCTGCCGGGCACAGGTTTTTCGTTGATTTTCCCTTTACCCGTGCCCGGCGTATGTCCTCATGCGCCGGGTTGTTAGTCATTCCCGCCCGCCTACCCAGAACATCGTGCCCGGCGTATGTCCTCATGCGCCGGGTTGCGCGTCATTTCTACCCGCTTGCGCGGAATCCAACCTATCTTAACATAGCATAAAAATTAATCACGACAGGGGAAATCGAGTACAAAAATCGGGGCTACAATCCGCAATCTACCATTGAA
Organism: Candidatus Zixiibacteriota bacterium; assembly: GCA_014730345.1. Classification (GTDB taxonomy): domain Bacteria; phylum Zixibacteria; class MSB-5A5; order UM-FILTER-46-8; family UM-FILTER-46-8; genus WJIJ01. The sequence continues at coordinate 364 of WJIJ01000093.1, forward strand.
CCTACGGCCGCGGAATCTGGTATTTTTCCATCAGGTCATAAAGGGTCGAGCGGGATATATCAAGCTCCCGGGCCGCTTTGCTTATGTTGCCCTTAAAGCGCGCGAGTACTTCGCGTATGTAATCGGCTTCGTTCTTTTGGCGGAATTCGGAAAGAGTTGTCGGACGGAACTCCTCAACGCCCGGGGTGAAGCCCATGTCGGCGGGAGTGATTTCCTTGCTGGCGGAAATTATAATCGCTTTTTTAACCCGGTTTTCAAGCTCGCGTACATTGCCATGCCATTCGTAGCGGCGGATATGTTGCAAAGCATGGGGTGAATACTTTTTCAACGGTTTGCCGTACTCATCGCAGAAGCGTTCGAGGAAGTAGTTAGCCAGCAGGATAACATCCTCGCCCCGGTCGGCAAGGCGGGGCAGTTCGATATTTATCACAGAGATTCGATAGTACAAGTCTTCACGGAATTCCCTTCTCTCGATGGCTTCCAGCAGATTGATATTGGTGGCGGCGATTATGCGCACATCAAGCTCGATAAACCCGGTGCCTCCCACGCGTTCGATAATATGGTCCTGCAGGAAGCGCAGGAGTTTTACCTGCAGGTTGGTAGGCATCTCGCCAATCTCATCGAGGAAGATGGTGCCGGTATTCGCCTGTTCGAACCTGCCGAGTTTGCGTCCCACCGCGCCGGTGAACGCCCCTTTCTCATGTCCGAAAAGTTCCGATTCCAGCAACTGCTCGGGGATTGCGCCGCAGTTGATGGGAATAAACGGTTTTTTCTGGCGGGGGCTGTTGAAATGAAGCGCGCGGGCTACGAGCTCTTTGCCGGTGCCGGATTCGCCGGTGATAAGCACGGTTTCATCGGTGGGGGAGACCGCCTTTATTAATTGGAAAACCTTCTGCATAGCCGGGCTTGCGCCGACAATATCCCTGAACTCGGCCCCTTCGCGGAGCTTCTGCTGGTTTATGCGCAGGCGCCGTTCGAGTTTCTGCACCCGCAGGGCGCGTTTGATGATAAGGCTGATCTCATCGCTGTCTATCGGTTTTATATAGTAATCATAAGCGCCCTTGGAGATAGCTTCGGTGGCGAGGTCGATATCATCATTGCCGGTAACCATGACAATCTTGATATAAGGAGCCACCGCCAGAAGCGGCTCGAGGATATCCATCCCCTCCTTGGCATGGGAGTAATCGGACAGGGTGATATCGAGGGCTACAAAATCTGGCCTTTCCTCCTGTGCGGTTTTCAGCGCGGTATCGGCATCTCCGGCCAGCAGGATTTCATAGTCCTCGTTCAGCGCCCATTTCAGCTGGGAGCGGATGCCTTCGTCATCGTCTACTATCAGTACTTTGTGCTTTTCCATATCTAATCGTTCAGTTTAAATCGCGCAATCGTTCAATACTAAACTGAAGGTTGTTCCCCTGCCTGTTTCCGACTCAACTAAGAGGTCTCCATTAAGGGCGCTGGCCATCTCCCGGCATTGATACAACCCTATACCTAAGCCCTTTTTCTTGGTTGAGGCAAACGGTTTAAAAAGTTTATTCTCTATAAAATCATGGGACATACCCGGTCCGGCGTCTTCGACATTGTATATAATATTATTATCGGATTTTTTAATATTGACCGTAATCGACCCTTCTCCATTCTGGGCTTCTATGGCATTGATAATTAAATTATTGAGAATCCTTTCGACCATTCCGGAATCCGATTCGATAACCGGGCTGTTTTCATCATGAAAAGCGAAATCAATCTTCTCCATCGCGTCGATTTTAGTGTTCTTTATAACTTCCCGCACCGGTTCATCTGCTTTGAAGGCGCTCTTGCGCACCTCGAAACCGCGCGTAGGCGATGAAAACTTACCGATTATATTACTCATCTTATTGACCGCGCCGGTGATAGTTTTCAGGGCTTCCTCCTGGAATTCCGGTTTGTGCATATTTTTCTCGGCGTTTTTCAATAACAGGGAAAGCATGGAGACGGCGTTCTTCAAATCATGGGCCACGAATGTAGAAAGACGGTGGTACGACTCCAATTCCCGGGCTTCGGCGAGTTTTTGCGCTGATTGTACATGGAGTATCGCCACCGCGAGCTGGTGGCCCCACGTATCCAAAAACGAGTAATCCTCCTCTGAATATGCCTTTCCCTGGGGTCGGTTACCCAAAAACATTATCCCGGTAAGTTTATGCTGGGCGACCAATGGAAGACACAGGGTTAAATCTGGATATACCTTTTCGATAGGTTTAAGCTCCATATAGATATTGACATCATTGGAGAGCGCGCTGTAGGGCTGGGGCTCTGCGGAGCGGAAAAGAAAATCGATAAGGTTGCCTTTAAATTCGATGCGCATATTTTTAAAATTATCATCAGTCTTGTATGGAATGAGCTTTCTCTCATCGCGGTCAGGGAGCATAAGCAGTATCGAGGATGGTTTGAATATATTACGCAGGTTTTTTATTGCCGTGTCCACAAGCTCATCGAGGGAGGTAATGGAGGCGATATTTTCGCTGAATTCCGACCACTGCTGGCGGTAGTCGAATTTTTCCGGCGAGAAATAATGGTCAACTATTCTTTTAGCCCGGAGCTGGACCGACTGGGAGACGAGTATTATCAAGAGAATCAACACGACCAGAAAACCGGCCAGAGCGGAGAGAAAAACCTGCCAGCTTCCCCCGAAGTACTGGAGTATCTTAGCGGTCAAACCCACGATTAACAGGTAAAAGCCGAGCAGGAGAAAAACCGCGGAGGAATATATAGTCGCCCTGGTCAATTTTATCCGGATGCGGAAAACATCCTCCCGCAGGGACTGCCAGAATATCCCGATAGATGCCGGAGCGCAAATCAGTATCAAAGCTATAATAGTATCCGAGGGGATATAATTGTAAATCAAACCCTGGGAAGAGATATAAATAATTGTCGCGAAGATCGTGCCCACGAAGAAGAGCATCAGGCCGATTCTCGATTTCTCATCCCTCTTAGCGGAGCGGAAAGTGTTTTCGAGGTGGATAAGTATCAACGCTGACGTGATAATCAGGAAAGCGAAATATATTGATGTCCACAGGGTAACCGGAAGGTTCAATGGTCCTGACTGGATAAATTTGATACGCCAGCCGGATTGGGAAACGATCCAAAGAAACTGCACCAGGCCGATAATGGAGATGGTCACTAAATACAATCTCCAATTTTTCAGCTTGGCCGATTCATTATCGCGGGCAAAGATGATAGAGAAAAGGGTCCAGGCGGGAGCCATCAGCCAGAAACCGGCGGCAATCAAAATCAGGGGGATCATGTTCGGAAACCGCACCGAGGTCAACAGCGCCAGCCCGGTTTGAAAAACCGCCAGGGTAATGCCCGCCGGTAAAAACGGTAATGCCCTCTCGGGGAGGAACAGACAACGTATTGAAAAAAGCAGAGAAAAAAGGGCTCCGATAGAGCCCACGATAAACCATATATTGATAGAAACTTCCGAAAACATCAACTTCTTTCAGAGACATAAACGCGGGTTACCCCGCCAACGAGAAACAAGTTAGCTATATATGAAACGATAATTCCTATCAAAACCAGCACCGCGATAAATTCGGGATTGAACTTGCCGCTGTACTGTGCTGATTTGCTGTTTATGAAATCTATGGGAAAACGGATCATTACCGGAACCAGTACGATGAAGAAGGTGGTAAAGAAGTTCTCCTTGAATATCCTTAGACTGGAAATTATAGCCTTGATAAATGATGTTCTTCCCAGGACAGCGGAAGCGGTTGTGTACGCGAAAACAGCGGTTCCGAAGGCGCCTAATCCGGCAAGCATTAAGCGGAAAACAAGCTGGCGTTTCAGCGAGTACTGGAAAAAATCCCCGGCAAATTGAGAAGGTATGGTAATCAGGGCGAGTATAACCGCGGTTTCCAATATCCAGAGCAGGAGGAGGATATGGTATTTACTGATCGCGCTTTTAAAAGCGGCGGAGATGCTCAGCCCTTCATCTTCGAAAAATGACGCGAACAGAAAAACAGCCATACCGGTCAAAAGCGAACTGAGGATAAAACTAACCGGTAATGTCAGGTAGCCGAATATACTCGCCAGGGCCTGGAATATTGCCGGATAATGGGTAATCTCGTTTCCGAAAAGCCTGGAGAGCAATGGGACCATCAACCCATCGAACGGTTCCTTGTAGAAACTTACCATCGCATATAGCAGTATACACTGTGCAAGCGCGTACAGGAACATCGGCAAGAGTATTTTGACCCTGCCGAGTCCTTTGAATACATCGATGTATATCGAGAAAAACCTGTTTATTCCTTCTATGAAACTCATCTTTATTTACCTTTTAACTTAGAATGGCGGTGCGACATTGATAGACTGTTCGTTACTCTCGGCGTAATCATCAGCCCTGTTATATACATAGACCCTGAAGTAGTAAGTCTGGGAGTAACCGAAATTATTTAAAACCGTTGTAGTTGTCGATTGATTCGTAATTGTCGCCATAAGATTGCTTGCCGGGGTAACCGGGCTGGTAGTGTCCATGTAAATCTTATAGCTGGCGAAACCTTCATCTTCATTCATGGTCCAGGTCAGCCTTAACGACACCCCGCTGCTGTCCGCTACGGATATGGGCAGTAATGTTACCGCTGTCGGGGCGGGCACTGTGGCGGTCGTGGCGTTGACGGTATTAGAAATCGAATATAAACCGCCTTCATCATAGACTATCACCTTGTAATAATACGCGGTGGCCGGCTCGAGGCCGGTATCGACATAGGACAGCCCCAGCCTGCTTGATACGGTTGTTACCAGTGAGGAGTCGGTGGCGAAATCGTCTTCGGAACGGAAGAGCCAGTATGCCGAAAAATCAATCGCCTGGCACGCGCTCCAGGTAATAGTCATTGAGCTGTCGGTTATATTGAAAGGCGAATTGCATGTAACCGTATCGGGAGGGGTGTTGGTCAAGGTGGTGGCGTTAACCATGTTGGAAACCGAGGAATTACCTCCGCGGTCCAGAACTCCAATCTTATAATAGTAAGTGGTATTCTGAGACAATGAACCATCGTTGTAGTTGGTCCCGGCTACCGAGCTTATGGTTGTTACGATAAGCGAATCGCTGAAATCAGCCGACTCGGCTCGGAAAACATAGTATGCCGAAAAATCATTGGATGAAGTCTGGGTCCATGAAAGGCTCAGCGAATCTTCGGCGACATTATATGGTTGGAACAGGGTAACCGTGTCAGGAGGCTCATCCACACCCGCGAGCGCGGAATCCTCATTGGAACCCGCGAAAAGATTCGACTGGTCGTAGATGTAAACCCGGTAATAATAAACCGTATTCTCGGCAAGATCCTCATCGGTATAAGAAGTCTGGGAAGGCGTAGAAACCGTGGTTACTAAAGTCGAACTTGTGTCCACCCCCGGTGTCGTCTTCCGGAAGATACGGTAAAATGCAAAATCGCTCTCTTCGGTTGGCGACCAGTTAAGGTCTATCGAAGTAGGGTTTTCCGGCGACGCCAACGGCGGCAACAACCGAACCGCCTCCGGGGGATTCTGGATATCAACCGTGGAAGTCGCTTCTCTCGGTTCGGCGGCGTTACCGGCTTCGTCGGTGAAATGGCCGGTTATGGATGCATTAGTAACTTCTACTCCGGGCGGGATTGTGAAATCGGCAGTGTAGATACCATCGTTAGCCGTGGCGTCCGCGCCGGTTCCTTCGTCATATAAGTAGATATTCCTCTGCAGAGATTCCATCTGTACAAAGGCTTCCCCATTGGTTTCGCTGTCGGTAGTATAAATTGTGAACCTTATAACATCTCCCGCGGTCATTGTCTGGCCGGATGTATTTTCCAGCACAGAATCGATTCCGGCGAAACGATCCAGGACGATGGAGTCGTATTTGAAACGGGACAATGGATTATCGTTGGCATCCCTGTACCCGACATAAACCATCTTCTCGCCGTCGGGGGGATTCAACCTCCAGCTCTTCTCGGGCGCGAAATCCTCCCATACCGCGTTTGTAAAGCTGGAGTCGTTGGCAATTCTCATGTATCTTGTGCCTTCAGGGGCGATCAAGGTCAACTCGACATCAAGCTGGGAAGTTGTATTCAGGTTATCATTGATTATAATGGCGTAAATCTCCGGCATAGCCGACACAGTCTCGGAAAGGTATCCCTCGAAACCGGAGGAATCAACTGAGGAAATCTGGTAGAAATAGGTTATCCCGTTGGCTAATCCGGTATCTGTATATGTGCGCGTATTCGTCGAATCGGCTACCTCAAAATCGCTGTCGGTGGAATCGCTCCGGTAGATACGGTAACGTGCGATATTGGTGGAATCGCTTATAGTCCATGTTAAAGTCAACCCCTGGTCATCAACGCTGATATCGAGATTATCCGGTGTAGGGGGAGCAGTGCCAACCTCGGTTGGAGCATTCCTGTCGGAAAGCTCGCGGCCGCATCCGGCAATAAGCACAGAGAATATTAACGCGGTTGAGATAAGGCTATATACCAGTAAACTCTTCTTATTCATCAACAAACCTCCCACTAAAATTTGGCGGTGAGGACTAATCCCGGGGCATCACCAATAATTGCCGATTGGATGGACGGGTAGGCCTTGTTAAGGTGATCCTGTTTATGCCCGGGGAAAAATATCAGCGCGTCGAGGAAGTTATACGCCCACAAACCGATTGCTACCCCGGTTAGAGTGCGCTTCAATGTTTCCGCGTCGTAGGCGTCTTCCTGCTTCTGATTGAGAACATCGCGGAGCCTGACCCGTTCATCTATCGATTGAGCCTGCTGGAAATCAAGTTTGGCGTCGAGATACTCATCATGCTTGTTATTATAATTCTCGGTGGCGAAAAACGCGGCGGCGGCGCCAGTAAAAGTGCTTAATCCGAGAAAAACTCCCTTGAAACGGCTTCCCGAATAATACTGCCCCCAGCCGGGGATAAACATCGAACGCATAGCGGCTTTAAAACGGGTCTTCTGTTTCATGTCGATATTTAATATATACGGCTGACCGGGCACAAGTATCATATCTGATTTCCATGTCTCATATCCAGGTTTAGTCGCCCGGACTTTAATTCTTCCGGCGAGGTCCTGGGTTATCTTGCATGGCGCTACCGCGGCGACATCCATCTCACCCTCGATTACCACTGCCGCTCCCGGAGGATTGGAAATTATCTCCAAATTCCCCTGGCTGGTGTTCTGCTGGGCATATCCATCCAGCGAAAACACCGATATTATTAGAATTAAAATTACCGAAGTTTGTATCTTGCTCGCCATTAAAATCTCCATTTAAAGTTGATGTCCTGACACTATATTTATCGGCGTTCTTCGAAATTTGTTAATATATGTTAAGCTCAAGGTTTTCCCGATACCATCCCTCACAAGGCGAATATTGAGGAACAATAATACGCGCCCTCTGGTTCACTCAAAATTGACTTTTTTACGCTATAGGGAAAAACCAACGAATCGCCGTCCTTGACATTAGTTCTTATTTGTCTCATAGAGTAGCGATTTCATATTTTCAAATCAAGTTTTTTTATTACGCCGTTTTATGAATACTGGAGCATGTTTTGTTTTTACTTGACCCTGCTTTCACATATCCTGATATTGGCGTAAGTTATTCTGGCAATTGATAGAACTAACTATAAATTCAACATGGAGGCAATCTTAATGAAGAAAATTGCTATCGCTCTACTGGGGCTGATACTGCTGACAGGCGCCGCTTGGGCCCAGGATGATGAAAAAACGCCGCCGGAAGGATGGCAGATATCCGCCGATCTCTCCCTGAACCTTACCCAGAACGCATACTCGGACAACTGGACCGGGGGAGAAGCTGGTTCGGTATCATGGACCACCCTGGCCAATATCACCGCAGAAAACCAGCTTTCACCTAAATTCAACTGGTTGAATACCGGTAAATTCGGTTTCGGCCAAACCCACACCCAGAATACCGAAACCGATGAATGGGAGAAGCCGGAGAAATCCACGGACAAGATAGATATCGAATCTGTCCTTAAGATGACATTGGGCGCGATACTCGACCCCTACGCCGCACTGCGTATTGAAACACAGTTTCTGGACAATTCCATTCCCCAGAAAAAGCGGGTTTTAAATCCGATACTCTTAACTGAATCCGCCGGTGGAAGCCATACTTTCTACAAGAAGGACAAGGACCTGATAGTAAGCCGTGTCGGTCTGGCAGTACGCCAGCACATCGACCGGGTGGTTACCGATATGGTGAATTACGATGAAACCGAGACGGAAACCACCACCGATGCCGGACTTGAATGGGTATCCGACGCTAAATACACTATCAGCAAAGACCGCCTTCGCTACGAAGGAAAACTGACCGTGTTCCAGGCATTCTACAACAGCGAGAAAGACGAACTGGAAGGATTGCCCAACGAGGATTACTGGAAGTCCCCCGATGTGAACTGGGAAAATTGGATTGTAGCCAGTATCACCAAGTACATCCAGGTTACATTATACACCCAGTTGCTCTACGATAAAGAAGTGGACAAGGGCGGACGTTTCAAAGAGACGCTTTCAATGGGTGTTGTCTACAAGTTGTTCTAACTGTAGCAGACCCAATCCCAAATGCGCGGTCGGGCCTCTTTGCCCGGCCGCGGGCATTAAACCTTAACCCATCGTACAAATCGGGGCCGTATTGACGAGCGATTGCGCCCGTTGCCGCGAATAAAGAAACTCGATGATTCGTGGAACCGAACACTCATCTTTAATAATATAAGTCAGAAATTCACATATTTACCTTTTTCTCGTGAAAATATTCGCAAAGTTGTTGTGCATGCCGATATTATTTCATATATTAGACTCCGTAGGTTGTTTCTTTGGATTGTGAAATTATTCACCATATATCAGCATGACTTTTACTTCGCTTGATTTCCAGATAAATTCTTATTCAACAGGGGAACCCATATCCCTGTATCATATTCCGAAAATGCATAATTACCTACAATACAAGAGGTTACAATGATTCGTAAAATCTCCCCCCGTACGATCAACGATGATTTCCGGCGGAAGGTCAAGGAGATCAGCGGTCAGGATATCCAGCAATGTTTCCAGTGCGGAACATGCTCGGCATCCTGCCCCATGGGCCGTATGCTCGATCTGCTTCCCCGGAAGCTGATGTCCCTGCTGCAATTCGGACAGTCGGACGCGATTGCCGCCGCCAATACCGCGTGGGTCTGCGCGTCATGTCATACCTGCATGGTTCGCTGTCCGCGGGGTATCGATATAACTAAAGTAATGGAAGCGATTCGCCAGCTTACCCTGAGGCAGAATATCAACCGTATCAATCCCTCGGAGATACCGGCCGAGGAGGTCAATGATATGCCCCAGATAGCGATGGTTTCCGGATTCCGTAAACTGACATCTTGAGGTGAATGATGAGTATAGCATACTATCCCGGATGTACATTAAAAACCAAGGGTAAAAATCTTGAGAAATCCGCGCTGGCGGCCATGGAAGTGCTGGGAATCGATGTCGAAGAGCTTCCCCGCTGGAACTGTTGCGGCGCGGTGTATTCCCTTGCCGACGATGATTTGATTCACGTTGTCGCCCCCGTACGCGACCTTGTCCGCGTGGCCGAGAGGGGACAGGACACGGTGATAACCCTGTGTTCCATGTGCTACAATACCCTCGCCCGGGCAAACGATTTGATGAAAAACGATGAGGAAAAGCGCAAAACCATCAACGATTTCATGGACGAGGAACCCGATTATTCCGGCGAGGTCAGGGTTGTCCACCTTCTCGACTACCTTCGAGATGAATACGGTTGGGACAAGCTCAAAGAAAAGTTGAAAAGTCCGCTCAATGGAATGAAGGTCGCTCCTTATTACGGATGCACCTTACTGCGCCCGAAGGAAGTGGCGCTGGATCATCCCGACAGGCCGGTGTTAATGCACGAGTTTTTGGAAACTCTCGGAGCCGATGTAGTCGATTTTCCGAATGCAATGGAATGTTGCGGTTCCTACCAGGTATTGGGAAATCCCGATGCCGCCGTCGAGGTCTCTCACGAGATACTCTCGGGCGCGGCGGAAAAGGGAGCCGAAGCGCTGGCATTGACCTGCCCCCTGTGTGATTTCAATTTGGGCAAACGCCAGGATATAATCCTCGAAAAATATGAAGGAGCGTCCGAAGTGCCCATATATTATTTTACCCAGCTTCTGGCGGTAGCATTGGGAGTCGCTCCCGAGGAATGTCATTTCGAGCTTAACCGCGACAGCGCGGCCCAGCTTTTAAAGGATAAGAATATAATCAGCGCGGTACCCGCGTAGAGATTGGAAAAAAGAACATTATAGATAAATGATCGTGAGGTAGATATGAGTACCACAACGGAACAAACAGCGGTCGAAGCCAAGATGATACCCATCTATGTAATGGGTAAAAAATACGAGGTTCCGGAAACGCTGACCATAATGAAAGCGTTGGAATATGCCGGGTACAAGTATATCCGCGGGTGCGGATGCCGCGGCGGCGTTTGCGGAGCATGCAGTACCGTTTACCGTAAACCGGGCGATTACAAGATATATACCGGGCTTGCCTGCCAGACGGTTGTCGAGCCGGAGATGTATCTTACCCAACTGCCCTTCTATCCGGCTAATCGTGCTACTTATGATTTTCATGCCCTGGAAGGCAATCCTGAGGAAATATTCGGGCTTTATCCCGAACTTTTCCGGTGCGTAGCCTGTAATGCCTGCTCGAAAGTATGCCCTATGGATGTCGAGGTGATGGATTATATCGCCGCCTTAAAACGCGGAGACATCGCCGCGGCGGCGCAGATTTCCTTCGACTGCATCCAGTGCGGGCTTTGCGCCAGCAGGTGCATGGGCGAGCTTCCCCAGTATCATATCGGTCAGCTTGCCAGACGTATCAACGGCGCGTATCTAACTCCCCGCGCGGAACATCTGGCGACAATGGTCGCCAACATAGAAGCCGGGCGTTATACCGAGTGCCTGAACAAGCTTAAATCAGCCGACGAAGATGAGCTGAAACGTCTCTACACCGAAGAAAGGGAGCTTGAACCCGCCCAGGCCGGCGAGGACTGGACTCCCAAAGAAAACGTATGTTTATAACTACAGGTTTGGAAAAGAGGTAGGTTATGCCATATCCAGAGGAATTAAAGAAACTTATAAAAACAGTTGAAAGCACGCGCGCGGAGAGGGTGGAACGCAAGAAAAACGACCAGGAAGTTCCGTTTATGACCCTCGATGAACGCCATGATATATTACAGCATCATCCCGATTTCAAAGAAGAAGGCCGGCGTGAACTGCAGGCGGGACCAAGCAAGGGTTACAAAATCGCCCATGAGATGGCCGACCTTCTCGAGGCCAAAAGCCGTGTGGACCCCGATAAGATAAATCTCGAAAACATTGACCACGAAACCGATGTGCTTATTATCGGCGGCGGCGGGGCAGGAACCGCGGCGGCATTGTTAGCGCAAGAACAGGGAGTAAGAGTTACCATCGCCACCAAGCTTCGCCATGGCGACGCTAACACCATGATGGCTGAAGGCGGTATACAGGCCGCCACAAAGGGTCACAAGGATTCCCCGTATTACCATTACCTCGATGTGATGGGCGGCGGGCATTTCAAGAACAATCCCGACCTGGTGGAAACTCTGGTTACCAAGGCTCCGGATGCCATAAAATGGCTGGAAAGCCTCGGGTGTAATTTCTCCAAGTTCCCCGATGGTACATTGCACACTATTCACGGCGGCGGTACTTCACGCAAGCGCATGCACTACGCCGCTGATATCACCGGCGCGGAGATGATGCGCACTATCCGTGATGAGGCCCGCAACCGTCCCGGTCAGATAGACCTTATCGAATTCTCGCCGGCTGTTGAGCTTATCCTCAACGACAAAGGTGAATGCGCGGGCGCGGTTTTATACAACCTCGAAACCGAGGAATATCTTATCGTAAAAGCCAAAGCCGTGGTAATGGCTACCGGAGGATGCGGCCGTCTGCATATACAGGGCTTCATGACCACCAACCATTACGGCGCCACCGCCGATGGTATCGTCATGGGCTACCGCGCGGGAGTGCCGATTTGCTTCCTGCATACCGTGCAGTACCATCCCACCGGTATCGTCTTCCCCGAACAGGCCGAAGGCATTCTCATCACCGAGAAGTTCAGGGGTTCCGGCGCTAATCTGGTCAACATAGAAGGTCAGCAGTTCGTTAATGAACGCGAACCACGCGATGTGGAAGCATCGGCGATTATCAAGGAATGCGTTGTCAACGAGAAGGGCGTACCCACTCCCACCGGAAAACTCGGTGTATGGCTCGATTCACCTATGATAGATATGCTTTCCGGCGAAGGAACCGTCGAGCGCGAGTTCCCCGGGAAATACATCCTGTTCAAGCGTTACGGAATAGATATCTCCAAGGAACCGATGCTTATCTATCCGACCTTGCACTATCAGAACGGCGGGCTTGATTTCAAGAACACCGGTGAAACCGATGTACCCGGATTGTTCGTTGCCGGAGAGGTCGGCGGCGGAATCCATGGCGAGAATCGCCTGATGGGCAATTCGCTGCTGGATATTATGGTTTACGGCCGTATCGCCGGAGAAACCGCGGGCAAGTACGCCAAAGAATATACCAATGGGGGTAAATTGACCCTGGAGCATGTTGTTAAGTACAACAAGGAAATCGACGATGCCGGAGTTGGCGGCGGCCGTGTGGCCCCGATGATACTTCCGGACTATACCGATCCGCGCACCCGTGAGAAACAGCTTACGACCAATTACGTGGGCACGCTCCGGTAATATAATTCATTCTAATTGCATTCAGCGCCAGGCTCTTTTGTCTGGCGCTTTTATTTTTTGTACTAAGTTAGTTTAAGGAATACAAAGCATCGGCGCCCCGCCCTTGGGGGCTTGTTGATAAATGCGATACGCGTGGCATGTTTAGTTTTCCTCGATTTATCGAGGAAAAATAAACATGTATGTCTTCCATGGGTTTTAACTTGATAAGGTTAAAATCACGGCATCAAACGTTTTCGTTGGACGCCTTCGGTCAGACGGGACGTCTGACCGCACGCTTATTGATAACCGGCAGGCGGGCGGGAATGACCTGCAACCCGGCGCATGAGGACATACGCCGGGCACTATCCTGAGTTGTACCGTCGAATCCCCTCACCCGACAGAAGCACTCGCTTCCGGGCCCGCCGCGGTGGATGCAAGCAGACGCGCTCGCATTACATTTACTTCAACAACACCATCCTCTTAACATCCTCGATACCATCGGCGGTAAAGCGGTAGAAGTACACTCCCGATGAATACCGGGACGCATCCCATGCCATCGAATGGCTTCCGGCAGACATACGCGAATTAACCACCGTCTCCAGTTTCTGCCCCATCACATTGAATACTTCCAGCTTGACATTGCCGTCGCGGGCAAGGTCGAATGATATATTAGTGGAAGCGTTGAACGGATTCGGGTAGTTAGCGTGGAGACGGGTACTCAACGGTATATTTTCCCCGCCGAACCAACCGCTCAATGTCCACTCGTTGGCATCTCCGCCGAGGGGATTAACCACCGTGAACTCGAATGATGCCGAGTCCATTTTCGATGACGGGTAATCGCCGTTGTAGGAAATATAATCGTAGGTTCCCAGAGGGGCATAACCGGGGACATCCTGACGGACGTTGTTGGCGGTAATAGTCTGCCCGGGAGATAGGTTAACATTGTTGAACTGCAGAAGAGGACCGAATTGCGCGCCGCCCGGAAGCTGGAGCATGATCCAGACATCGGTCTGCTGGGATTGCTGGGTGGTATTATGCAGAATCCCGGTGAAGTAGAACGCTCCCCCGCGGGGCACGCTTACCGGCGGGTTATTAGGTACCATATCGATGGCTACATCCGGCTGGGGCTGGGCTTCGCCATAACCTTTCAATTCAATATCGTCTATATTCCACCCGCAATACTGCCAGGAACCGTCAGTGGTGCCAATACCGAAACGGATACGGAAATTGGCGTTGCCGTCGGCATACGCGCTTACATCGTATTCCTGCAGGCTCCACGCCGATTCATCAATGGTGGAGTTGCCGTTCTCAAAGAGCGTATGCCATGTAGCGCCGTCGTAGACTTGCATGTAGGCATTATCGTAAGCATCGCGTTCCACGCCCAGCCAGCGGTAGAATTTCATTTCCACTTCATTATAATTGGAACAGTCAATAGAAGGCGATTCCACCCAGTAAGTGGTGTTGAGATTTGCATTATAGTCTCCGCCGGAGCCGCCCTGAAGGTCATTGCCGAGGATCCTGTTGTCGCTTGTTGGGGAATGGTCCTGCGACGGGTCAGGGCCGCCGTAGTTGTCGCCGCCATAACCGCCGGCCGCTTCGCCGATTGTCCACTCACCGGAACCGCCGAGGCCGCTCCATCCGAGGTCGGTGGAGAAATCATCGGCGTATATTACAACTTTACTTCCTACCAGGAACTGGAAGTTCAACGTAGTCGAATATCCGCCCTGGGCGGTTACATAAAGCTCAAAATCGACCACATGGAACATAGGGCATGATGATGAAATCTCGAAGAGATACTGGTCATCCGATGTCCCCGTTCCGCCGATTGCCGGTATGGTCGGATACGATGACGTATTCTGGGTAATGTTGATATATGCATCGGAGGTCGATAGCACGCCGTTGACATCATACGCGTTCCCGCCGCCGTTGTTAACCAGGGTAATATTCATAGATACGACATCGCCGGGATTGGAGGCCCCCGCGTTATGCTCCACGAAATCTATAACCGGGTCGCTGGTAAGCGGATCGAGTTGAACATCCAGGGGAGTAACTCCGCCGTCGATTATGGTTACATCATTGACTGTCTGGGATACATATCCGCTGGCGATAAACTGGACATCGTATGTCCCCGCTTCTATCATACGGTAATAACCGCCGTCATCGGAATCGGTGCGCACTTCCGTACTGTCCATATCATGCCCTACAATTTTCACGAAACCATCAACAGGGTCTCCATTCGACCCGTCGCTTACGAATCCCTGGATTCCATAATAGGAATTCTCCAGCCATTGAAGCAATGAAAGGCGGTTGTATTCCCAATGGGCGTTAAGCTGGCTTTCCGGCAGGAGCTTAGTATCGGAGAGTTCTATGGTAACCTCCCGGCATCCATGGAAATAGTTCATGTAATCCTGGCGGTTGCCGCTGGTTGTGTACCAGTCCCAGCCATTGGTAATGCCGTTGTCGAACCCGTCCATGTAACCTGACGGGGCATGGTTATGTACGGTGTCGGCATACGCCCTGCAAACATCGATATACCAGTCATTGTCGGGATGTCTCCTTTGCCAGGTGTCCCAGGGATAATTAACGACCTCGGCGCCGCCATGGAAGTTGGCGGAGATTACAAAGCTATGGGCTTCGGCGAGGTTCATCATGTGAGTGGTCTCGATTTGCCGGGGACCGCCGGGATAGGGTCCGTCCTCCGGATCCGGGAAATTCCGGTTAAGGTCATATCCATTGGCGTTGTAACGAGTTGCTCCATAAACGGTATTATTCCCGCCAGCGTAAGTTCCATCCGGGTTTGCCAGCGGATTGATGTATATTTCCATATTATTCACCATGTCCGTTATCCGGGCGTCACTGCCGTAGGCGGTCAGCAGAGAATCTATCAATCTTAGCATCAGGATATAACCGGCCGTTTCATCGCCGTGCATGGTCGCCGTGTAGAAAACTTCCGGCTCGGGTTCCTCAATAGCTACATTATCGGAAATCTTTGCTACTATTATTTCACGTCCCTCGACACTGTTGCCGATATTTTCAACCGAACAAAGCGCCGGATAATCCGCTTCGAACTGGTACATCATGCTGACATAGGCATCATAAGTAGGATAGCTGTCCCATTCCAGTATCTCATCTACGCTGTCGGTCATCCGTGGTTGTATCAGTTTTCCCGGATGCGGTAGTATCTCGCAGGAATATCCCAGTTTCTTGAATTCCGCTAACTCACGGTCGTTGGCATAGGCGTAAACTGTGCCGTCCCTGACATCATCTATAGATATAACATGAGAAATTCTGTCGAGTTCGGCGCGGTCGGCGAGCTCGAACTTGAAATAATATTCATTAAACGAATCGGCTAATATCATACCGGTCGGTATGACCGCGATTAACAAAGCGATAAGTAAATAGCGTACGGTCATGAATCCTCCTGTCGGAAATAATCGTGCATTAATTCACAAAACCAAATTTGAAATGCGTACTGTTCATTATGCCAGGATAATTTACCTGTGGTTTAGAGTAGAAAAACTAACTGTAATCAATATAAGCTTTTGTTTTAATCTGTCAAGAAATTGCGGGTACAAATATAATGGTAGCTGTACAAGATGTTTAATTTAGGGAAAATTAAAACCCCGGCACTGGGGGGGGACGCCGGGGTTCAAGGAGGTACTACTATGAAAAGTATTTGAATGCGTTAGCTAATTTAATCTAAATATTTTATTTGTCAACAAAAAAATAACTTTTTTTGAAAAATTTATTTCGGGGCCTATAAAATGGCTTTAAACACATGAACTTCGATGATTCCCCATCCCTGATTTTTCACAAAAGGCTTGACAACTAAAGTGGGCGCTGTTTATTTAGATTCAATTAGTGAATATTTTCACTAAATTCAAAGAGATATCCGGCGAACTCTATTCAATAAGAAAATTTGAACTTAATGATAATTAATTGAGAGAAGAGGAATAAGCTATGGCAAATCAACAAACGGGATCTGACCCGTTAAGCGCTGATCTTCTTATAGTTGGAGGAGGGATTAGCGGGATAACTGCCGCGGTGGAAGCCGCCGAAGCCGGTAAGACGGTGGTCCTTATAGAAAAGGAGCCTTACCTTGGCGGACGCGTCGCGCAGATGTTCCACTATTTCCCCAAGCTGTGTCCTCCTTCCTGCGGTTTGGAAATCAACTTCCGCAGAATAAAAGATAATAGAAAAATCCACTATTATACTTTATCGGAAGTCGAAAATGTCAGCGGTGAAGCCGGCAATTTCGAAGTTACCGTTAAGAAAAACCCCCGTTACGTTAACGAAAACTGCACCGCTTGCGGGCTATGCGAACCGGCGGTAACAGCCGAACGCGATAGTGATTTTGATTTCGGCATGAAAAAAACCAAGGCGATTTATCTGCCGCATGAGATGGCCTTCCCTTTGAGATATGTCATTGATATGTCGGCAGTTAAGGATAAGTCCGAACTCAAGGGCGCGGTTGATGCCTGCCCCTATGAAGCAATCGACCTCGATGAAGAACCTCAAAGTTTGAAATTCCATGTCGCCGGCGTTGTCTGGGCTACCGGATGGAAACCTTATGATGCTGAAAAGATAGAGAATCTTAATTTCGGCAAATACCCTAACATCATAACAAACATGATGATGGAACGTATCGGCGCCCCCAACGGCCCCACCGAGGGTAAAATCCTGCGCCCTTCCGACCAGAAGGAAGTCAAAAGCGTGGCATTCGTGCAGTGCGCCGGTTCCCGCGACGAGAATCATCTTCCATATTGTTCAGGTATCTGCTGTATGGCATCGCTTAAGCAGGCTACCTATGTACGCGAACAGTATGAAGATTCGCAGGTCCATATATTCTTCATCGACGCCCGTACCCCGGGACGGCTCGAGGATTTCTACCAGAAACGGCAGGAAGACGAGAATATAAAGATATACAGAGGAAAAGTTGCCGAAATCACCGAAGTTGGCGATGGCAATCTGAAGGTCAAGGCCGAGAATACTGTAACCGGCGAGATGACCGAAGTTGAGGTGGAAATGGTTGTGCTGGCAACCGGAATGGTGCCCAATGTAGCTGATAATCCGCCCGCTAATATAACTCTCGATGATTATGGATTTATGGCTCCGGCAAACGACAGTACGGGAATAGTAGGAGCCGGCGTTACCATGCGTCCGCAGGATGTTGCCGCATCCGTGCAGGATGGCACAGGCGCCGTGCTGAAATCTTTAATTGCGGCCGCGAGGAGGTAGAAGATGGATACAAAAGTTGGCGTATATATCTGTTCCGGTTGCGATATAGCTAAAGCAATCGATGTCGAATCTTTGGCCGAAAAGACCAAATCGGAAACCAACGTTCCAGTTTGCAAGGTCAACGAATTCCTCTGCGGTGAAAAAGCTATTGCGGAGATAAAGGAAGATATTAAGAATGAAGAGCTTAACCGCGTTGTGATCGCCGCCTGCTCTCAGAGGGTAAAAACCAACGAATTTAATTTCGAGGATACGCCCGAAGTGCTGGTGGAGCGCACTAACATCAGGGAGCATTGCGCCTGGGTGCAGAAACCCGAGGACGAGGATACCCAGATGATGGCTGAAGACTACCTGCGTATGGGCGTCTCCAGGGCTCAACATGCCGCTCCGCCTGAAGCGAATATCGAGGAAATCTCGAAAACTATCATGGTTGTCGGCGGCGGAACTTCCGGGTTGAATTCGGCTCTGCAGGCCGCTGATGCCGGTTATGATGTTATCCTCGTAGAAAAAGAGGAAGAACTCGGCGGATGGGCGCGTAAGTTCAAGAAAACATTCCCCTTAAACCCTCCTTACCGTGAACTCGAGGATTCCGGATACCAGGAACTGGTCCAGAAGGTGAATGACCATGACAAGATAAAGGTTTACACATCCACCACCATTAAAAAGAGCAAAGGTCAACCGGGTCAACTCGATGTTACTCTCCAGAATGGCGGAGCTCCCGAGGATATCCGGGTGGGTTCTATCGTAATGGCTACCGGATGGAAACCTTACGATCCCGAAAAACTCGGTTATCTTGGATATGGCAAATGCGAAAACGTGGTTACCAACGTTCAGATGGAAGAGATGGCCATGAAGGATGATTTCAAACGACCTTCCGATGGCAAAGAACCTGAAAGCATCGCGTTTATCCAGTGCGCGGGTTCTCGTGACAAAGACCATCTGCCTTACTGTTCAACGGTTTGCTGTCGGGTTTCGTTAAAACAGGCCATGTACCTGCGCGAAAAATATCCCAACGCCAAAATCTTCATTATATACAAGGATATTCGCACACCGGCCCAGTTCGAGATGTTCTACGCGAGGGTTCAGGAGGATGAAAATATCTTCTTTACCAAGGGTGAAGTAGTGGAGGTTGCTGAAGACAGCGATAAGGGCGTGCTTATCGACGTGGATGAAACGCTTCTTGGCGAAAAAATCCAGGTTAAAGCCGATATGCTGGTGCTGGCATCGGGTATGGTTCCTACCACCAGGGTTGAAGGCGCGGTTGGATTCCTCGATGAAGGCGGCGAAGCATTTGGACCGCCCAAAACCGCCGATGGAGATAAACCGGAAGAAAAAGCGGAAGAACCGGAAGAAGGCGAAAAGAAGGCGGCCGCCGGAGCGGAGAAAGGCGCGAAGATACTCAATTTGAGTTACCGCCAGGGGACCGACCTTCCCACATTGAAATACGGATTCCCAGATTCCCATTATATCTGTTTCCCGTATGAAACACGCCGCACGGCAATATATGCCGCGGGTTGTGTTAGAGCCCCAATGGACAGCTACCAGGCTCAGCATGACGCCTCCGGGGCGGCATTGAAAGCTATCCAGGCAATGGAAGCGTTGAGCGTAGGCAAGGCGGTTCACCCGCGCGCGGGCGACCTTTCCTTCCCCGATTTCTTCCTGCAGAGATGCACCCAGTGCAAGCGCTGTACTGAAGAATGTCCATTCGGCTCGCTGGATGAAGACGACAAGGGAACTCCCAAACCGAACTTCTTCCGTTGCCGCAGGTGCGGAATCTGCCTGGGTTCATGCCCCGAGAGAATCATCAGCTTCAAGAATTACTCGGTGCCCATCGGCTCCCATATGATCAGGTCAATCGAGATACCTGAGGAAATCGAGGAGAAACCGCGGGTACTGGTGTTTATCTGCGAAAATGATGCGTTGCCTTCCTTTGATATAGCCGGATTAAAGAGACTCCAATACAGCCCGTATATCCGCCTGATACCCGTAAGGTGTTTGGGCGCGTTGAATACGGTATGGATTGCGGACGCTTTATCGGCGGGCTTCGATGGAATTCTGCTTATAGGCTGTAAACCGGGCGAAAACTACCAATGTCACTTCGTCCGCGGGAGCCAGCTCGCGGAATACCGTATGGGCAATGTTAAAGAGAAACTGAAACAACTGGTTCTTGAGGAAGAACGGGTGCGGATAGAGCACCTGGCCCTGACCGACTACGACAAGATACCGGGTATTATAGAAGACTTTATGGAGGAAATCGACACTGTAGGTCCGAATCCCTATAAAGACTTCTAAGTCAATAAGTTAGTTATAGCAAGCCCTCTCGTCGATTATCACGGGAGGGCTTTTTTATTGAGAATAGAGATCAAAATAGGGGTAAAAGAAGGGCTTTGTGAAATTTTTCTCATTCTTCGGCGTGGGATGTCGATGATTTCAATATGGATGTGAGTATCGTTATGCTTATCCAAATTATATTTTTCACAATAATTTATTATTTTTGGGGTAGATTAAGGTTGGTTCAGCAGTTTTGGTTTTATAACTTAATACAAATATGGGATTTGTGCCCGCCATATTGAACGTGGTTTTCGTTTTCAGTTAACGTTAAAACTATTTGAGAAATTTGTGAAATTTTTCTTTTTTTTCTTGACATCGTATTGGGGATTTATTATAGTGGCGACTGCTTGTGAAAATTATAACAAACTAAATCATAAGGATTTTAGTTATGCCGGAATCAAATTTGATTAATCCGCACGGTAGCGAAACGCTTAAGATTTTGCTTTTGGAAGGGGCCGAAAAGGAAGAGGAACTGAAAAAAGCGGAAACGCTGCCCAAAGTCGAGTTAACTTCTCGAGAGGTCGGTGACCTCATTATGATGGGTATCGGGGGCTTTACTCCGTTGACAGGATTTATGGGACATGACGATTGGAAAGGCGTTTGCGCCGAAATGAAAATGACCAATGGCGTTTTCTGGCCGATTCCGATTACTATGTCGCATGGCGAGAAAATCGACCCGGGTACTGAATTATGCCTTGTTTCGGGGGAAACCAAGGAAATCATGGGTACCATGAAAGTTTCTGAGTGCTACAAAATTGACAAGGAATTTGAATGCAAACACGTTTTCACCACTGCCGACAGCGAGCATCCGGGCGTCCAGAAGGTTATGGAGCAGAAGGAGTACAACATAGCCGGTGATGTCAAGGTATTGTCGGAGAGCACATTCCCTGAAGAATTTAAGGGAATCTACCAGCGTCCTGAGGAAAGCCGCAAAATTTTCGCTGAAAAGGGATGGAAGACCATAGCGGCTTTGCAGTTACGCAACCCTATGCATCGTTCCCACGAGTATCTTGCCAAGATCGCGATTGAAGTCAGCGACGGCCTGTACATTCATCAGCTGGTAGGAAAGCTGAAACCGGGCGATATTCCCGCGGATGTCCGTGTGAACTGCATTAACACCCTGGTAGAGAATTACTTCGTTAAGGAAAGAGTGGTAACCGGCGGTTATCCTCTTGATATGCGTTATGCTGGTCCTCGTGAAGGCCTGTTGCATGGCGTATTCCGCCAGAACTTCGGATGCACCCATATGATTATCGGTCGCGACCATGCCGGAGTCGGCAACTATTATGGTCCTTTCGATGCCCAGGATGCTTATCATGAACTCTGGGACGGCGCGTTGGAATGCCAGATGCTTCCTATTGACTGGACATTCTGGTGCTACAAGTGCGGCGGTATGGTTTCGATGAAAACCTGTCCGCACAGCAAGGAAGACCGTTTGTTCTTGAGCGGTACGGCTTTGCGTAAGGCTCTCTCCGAAGGCGGAGAAGTGCCGGCCGAATTCAGCAGACCGGAAGTGCTCTCGATATTGAGAGAGTACTATGCCAGTTTGAAAGATGATGAGAAGGTAGAGGTAAAGTTGCACGGTCACGCGACCGGCGACGCGGATACGAAGAAGAAGAATTAATTAAATAAAAGCAATGTTTGCTGAGAGAACAGCAAATGAGTGCATTTTTAGAGGAGAATCAAAATGCCGAGTTATGTAATTCCAGAGAAGTGCGACGGATGTAAGGCCCTTGATAAAACGGCCTGTCAGTACATCTGCCCAAATGACCTTATGGTTCTCAACAAGGAACAGATGAAGGCCTACAACCAGGCCCCGGAGATGTGCTGGGAATGCTATAGCTGTGTCAAGATCTGTCCGGTACAGGCAATCGAGGTAAGAGGCTATGCCGACTTTATCCCGATGGGCGCCGCTGTTACTCCTATGCGCAGTTCCGACTCCATCATGTGGACCGTTAAGTTCCGTAACGGCAGTCTCAAAAGGTTCAAATTCCCGATCCGCACAACCGACGAGGGTTCCGCGGTTCCCGATGGTGGTTTCAACACCAAAACCGAAGAGTTGAAGGATCCGCACCTTTTCACCGAACCGGATTCTATCGGAACTGACCTGTTTACGAAGTAAATAATTGAATTATAAAATTTAGGAGATAGTGAGATGGCACAATTCGAAACCGTAGAGGTAACAACCGACCTTCTTATCTGTGGAGGCGGTATGGCCGCTTGCGGAGCCGCTGTCGAAGCCGCTTATTGGGCAAAGAAGAACGGTCTTAAGGTAACTTTGGTCGACAAGGCTGCTATGGATCGTAGCGGCGCGGTTGCTATGGGTTTATCCGCGATTAACCAGTATGTCGGTCTCAAAGACGGCGACAACACGGTAAAAGACTATGTTGATTACGTAAGAAACGACCTCATGGGCGTAACCCGTGAAGACCTCGTGGCCAGCATCGCCCGTCACGTCGACGGCACCGTGCATCTTTTCGAAAAATGGGGACTCCCGATCTGGAAAGATGAAAACGGCGCTTATGTTCACGAAGGCCGCTGGCAGTTGATGATCAACGGTGAATCCTACAAGATTATCGTTGCTGAAGCCGCCAAGAATGCCCTGGGCATGGATAACATTTACGAACGCGTTTTTATCACTCATCCGCTGATGGATGGCGACCGTGTTGCCGGCGCCGTTGGATTCAGTGTCCGTGAAAACAAGTTCTACGTCTTTAAAGCCAAAGCCGTTCTCACCGCCATGGGCGGAGCGGTTCACGTATTTAAACCGCGTTCGGTTGGCGAAGGCCTTGGACGCAGTTGGTATCCTCCGTTCAATTCCGGCGCTTCCACTTATTTCACGCTTCAGGCCGGCGCTGAAATGACCTGCCAGGAAGTACGTTTCATCCCGGTACGTTTTAAAGACGCTTATGGCCCGGTTGGCGCGTGGTTCCTGCTGTTCAAGTCCCGTGCCACCAACGCGCTGGGCGAAGCTTACATGCAGACCCGCAGAGACGAGCTTGAGAAATGGGTGCCTTACGGCAAGGTAAAACCGGTTCCCGCGAACCTGCGTAACTGGTTGATGATGCTTGACGTGATGGAAGGCAAGGGCCCCATCTATATGAGAACTGAAGAAGCAATCGAGAACCTCTCCAAGGAAGTTCCCGATGAAAAAGCCCGTAAGAAAAAACTGAAAGAACTGGAAAGCGAAGCCTGGGAAGACTTCCTTGATATGACGATTTCGCAGGCTATTCTCTGGGCCGGTTCCAACATCGCTCCCGAAGAGAAGCCCTCGGAAATCGCCGCTTGCGAACCTTACTTCATCGGTTCCCACTCCGGCGCTTCCGGCGCGTGGGTAAGCGGTCCCGAAGACCTGGCTCCTCCGGAATATTTCTGGGGTTACGAGAACATGACAACCTGTAAGGGACTGTTCGCCGCCGGCGACGCCTCTGGCGCTTCCAGTCATAAGTTCTCCTCCGGCTCCCACGCTGAAGGCAGAATCGCGGCCAAGGCTGCTATTCGCTTCTGCGTTGAGAATGCCGACCAGCCGAATGTGGACAACGCGAATGTTGAAGAACTCAGAAATAAAATCCTGAAACCGATAGAGTTGTTCGAACAGCATAAGGCCGGTTCCAGTGACCCGGACATCAATCCCAATTACATCAAGCCGAAGATGTTCATGTTCCGTCTCCAGAAGATTATGGACGAGTATGCCGGTGGCGTATCGGTTAACTTCACCACCAGCAAACCCCAGTTGGAGAAGGGTCTTGAACTGCTCAACTTCCTCAGGGAAGACTCCGAGAACCTGGCGGCCGAAGACCTCCATGAACTCATGCGTTGCTGGGAAAACGTTCACAGAATGTGGCAGGCGGAAGCTCATATCCGCACCATTATGTTCCGTGAAGAAACCCGTTGGCCCGGATACTATTACAGGGCTGATTATCCCGAGATGAAGGAAGACTGGGAAGTATTTGCCAATTGTAAATACGATCCCAACAGCGGTCAGTGGGAAATGATCAAAAGAGAAATCAAGCATATCATGTAAGATAGGCTCTTGAGTTAAATTACTCCGGGCGCCCCCAGGGCGTCCGGAGGATTTTTAATAGAAGGTAGAATTTCAAAATCGAGCAGGTCGTATGGGCGGGCGGTCTGCGGAAATGGTTAAGAGAAGTGATGGAAATGGCAACTGAAGAAAAAACAATCTGTCCACATTGCAATCAGCCAATGAAAAAATGGGCTTCTCCCGCGGATTCCACATGGGGAGAAGGAATCCACTATATATGCTTTAATGATGAATGCCCATACTACGTGCGTGGATGGGAATGGATGAAAGAAAAATATAAGGTAAGCGCATCTTACAGGCATCATTATAATCCGCAAACAGGCGAGGTCGGACCTTTGCCGGTTTGGGATAATGACGCGCTGAAGAACAATATAAAAGAATAGGCGGGATTTACGAATGGATGAAATAGACAACCTGAAAAAAACTATTCTTAATGAATATCCCCGGCTTCACGCGCGCGATAAGTTCAAATTCGCGTGCCATCCGGGAGTTGAATGTTTCAACGAGTGTTGTTCGGACGTAAATATATTTTTGACTCCCTATGATATTATCCGCATGAAAAACAGGCTGGGTATTGACTCCAGGGAGTTTTTGAAAAAATACACTTTGACTCCTATAGAGAAATCTCAGAAGCACCCGGTGGTGATGATGAAGATGACCGAGGATGAGAAGAAAAGGTGTCATTTCGTTACCGAGGAGGGTTGCTCGATATACAGTGACCGTCCCTGGCCCTGCAGGATGTACCCTCTCGGGTTCGCTTCGCCTTCGGACAAGAATAAAAAGGATGAGGACGAATTTTATTTCCTTATGAAGGAAGATGTTTGCAAGGGTTTCGAGGAAGACAGGGAATGGACGGTGGAAGATTGGATGAACGACCAGGAAGTCAGAGAATACAATGAGTTGGGTGAGTTATTCAAAGAAGTTTCGTTGCATCCGTATCTCGAAGGGGCGAGAGAGCTTCCCCCGGAGAAGATGGAGATGTTCTACCTGGTATGTTATGACATCGACACCTTCCGGAGGTTCGTTCTGGAATCCTCCTTTTTAGACAGGTTCGAAGTAGAAAAGGATATAATAGACAAGATACGTGAAGATGACGTGGAATTATTCAAATTTGGAATCAGGTGGTTGAAGTTCAGCCTTTATGGCGAACCGACCATGAAAATAAATCAACAGGCAACGGACAAGATTAAGGGAGAGACTAAAAAACAAGCGTAGGCTTCTTTATAGATAGGAGATGTAATGGCAAATTTACCGAACACCCCCAAACTTGATGAATTGACGAAGGGCCCATGGCCAAGCTTCGTTTCTGAGATCAAGAGGGCAGCAGAACGTAGTGATATGTGCAAAGACCTCCTCGGGCTCCTGGAAAGGTCCTACAATGAGAAGATAGGACACTGGAAGCACGGCGGTATCGTAGGTGTTATGGGATATGGCGGAGGCGTTATTGGACGCTATACCGACCTTCCCGAAGAATTCCCCAACATTTCGCATTTCCACACTCTGCGTATCAATCAACCTGCCGGATGGTTCTATACCTCGGAAGCATTGAGGACACTGGCGGACATCTGGGAAAAACACGGCTCCGGTTTAACCAACATGCACGGTTCTACCGGCGATATCATTTTCCTGGGAACCAGGACTGAAGAGTTGGAACCGACATTCGCCGATTTGACCGCCGCCGGATTTGACCTTGGCGGTTCGGGTTCGGACATGCGTACTCCCAGCGCCTGCTGTGGTAAGGCCAGATGTGAATGGGCCTGTTACGATACAATGAAGGCCTGTTATGACACCACGATGCGTTACCAGGATGAGTTGCACCGGCCGATGTTCCCTTATAAGTGGAAATTCAAATTCGCCGGTTGCCCGAACGATTGCGTAGCTTCCATAGCCCGCGCGGATATATCCGTTATTGGAACCTGGAGAGACGATATCAAGATCGATCAGGCCGAGGTTAAGAATTATGCTGATGCCGGTCTGGATATCTTTGACGATGTCGTTTTAAACTGCCCCGGTAAATGTATGAAGTGGGACGGAAACACCCTGGAAATCGATAATGATTATTGCCGTCATTGTATGCATTGCATAAACGTAATGCCTAAAGCTCTCGCACCCGGAGATAAGCGGGGCGCGACAGTGCTGATAGGCGCGAAAGCTCCGATCATCGAGGGCGCGCTTCTTTCGTCGGTTGTCATTCCCTTTATCGATATTGATGAGGAGTACGAGGAATTCTGCGATATTATCGAACGCATGCAGGATATCTGGTCTGAAGAAGGCAAAAACCGCGAGAGAGTCGGTGAATTTATCCAGCGCGTTGGCATGGGCAACTTCTTCGAAGCGGCCGAGATTGACCTTATTCCGGAGATGGTTACTCATCCTCGTGAGAACCCGTATATCTTCTTTGAAGACTATTACGAAGAAGGCGATGAAGAAGAGGAAGAAGAATAATAACAAAGTGGTGCAAATAAACAACCTTTATAGAGAGGTTTTAGGATATGGCAGATGACAAACCGAAAAGAGTGACTGATATAGGTCCTCCGCATTACGAGAAATTCTTACCGCCGGTTATCAAGGATAACTACGGTAAGTGGAAATATCATGAAATATTGAAGCCGGGTGTAATGGTTCATTATGGACACTCGGGCGATAAACTTTTCACCGTTAGAGCGGCTTCTCCGCGTCTAATGAGCATCGACAAGATGCGCGACTTCGCGGACCTCGCCGACAAATACTGCGATGGCTACCTGAGGTTCACCAGCAGAAACAATGTTGAGTTCCTGTTGACCGATGAATCGAAGATAGATCCGTTAATCGAGGATTTGAAGGCATTGAACCATCCGGTTGGCGGATTGGGCAATTCCATCTCGAACATAGTTCATACCCAGGGCTGGGTACACTGCCACTCGGCGGCGACTGATGCTTCGGGTATCGTAAAAGCGGTGATGGACGAGATGTACGAATACTTCTCCGAGATGAAGCTCCCGGCGAAAATCCGTATCGCCCTGGCATGCTGTTTGAACATGTGCGGCGCGGTCCATTGCTCGGATATCGCTATACTTGGCATTCACCGCCGTCCGCCGCGTATCGATCACAATACGCTTGAGAGGCTGTGTGAAATTCCGTTGGTTACTTCCTCCTGTCCGACGGCGGCTATCCGTCCGACTACCACCCCCGAGGGCAAAAAGTCGGTCGAGGTTATAGAGGAACAGTGCATGTTCTGCGCGAACTGCTACACTGTTTGTCCGTCAATGCCCCTGAATGACCCGCTCAATGACGGCGTGTCCATCTGGGTAGGCGGCAAAGTATCCAACGCGCGAACCGCTCCTATGTTCTCCAAGCTGGCGATTCCGTTCATCCCGAACAATCCGCCGAGATGGCCCGAGGTAACCGACGCTATTAAGAACATCGTGGAAGTATGGGCGGCTAACGCTCGCAAGTATGAAAGAATCGGCGAGTGGATTAACCGCATAACCTATCCCAAGTTCTTTGAGATGACCGGTATCGAGTTCCAGAAAGAACATATCGATGACTTTAAGTTTGCTGGTTTAACCTATCATAGAACTGCTCAGCTTGTCCGTTAAGGACGATGGGGAACCAGTAGCAGGGTTACTTTAAATAGAGCATAAACTCCGGCCGGTAGCATCCGGCCGGAGAAACCAAATACGAGGGTTCAGATATGGCAAGTGAAGTTAGTGTACAGGAAGTCGCTGACGCGATGTACAAGATGATTAAAGACGCGCAGGGTATGAAGAAGTTCAAAGCTGGCGACCTGACCAAGGCGATGAGGGATGTCTACGGCGATGCCGCTGACAGAAAAACCTGTAAAGCCGCGATAAAAGAACTGATTGATTCCGGTCGTTGTGTTTATACTTATTTCGGCGGAAGCTTTATTGAAATTCCGCATGACGAAGGCGCAGCTAACAAGTAAATCTAAGCTTTAGTTGTTTCATCGAGATGCCGCATCAAAAATTACCGCGAATTATTATAGCAGGATTGTCGGGGGATTCGGGAAAAACTATCGTATCTCTCGGGTTAATATCTGCTCTTAAAGGGAAAGGACTATCCGTTTCCGGATTCAAAAAGGGTCCTGATTATATTGATTCTGCCTGGTTGAGCCGGGCATCAGGAAAACCGGGGCGAAACTTGGATGTCTTTCTGATGGGCGAAGAAAATGTAATGAACTCCTTTGCGGTCCACGCCCGCTATAGCGATATAAGCGTTGTCGAGGGCAACCGGGGATTGTATGACGGTATCGACGCCAAAGGGCAATTCAGTACCGCGGAATTGGCTAAACTTCTCGACGCTCCGGTGATTCTGGTACTCGACTGTACGAAGTCAACCCGCACGGTAGCGGCGGTGGTTCACGGATGTTTGTCTTTCGACCCGGATGTGCGTATCGCCGGGGTAATTTTAAACCGTGTCGCCGGTAAACGTCATGAGGAAGTTATAACCGAGGCTATTGGCAAATATACCCGTGTGCCCGTTCTCGGAGCCATTCCCAAGCTTCCCGGAGATATGTTTATACCAGGCCGGCATCTTGGATTGGTTACCCCCGAGGAACATGAACTGTTTAGCGAATCTTTGGGGAACGCGGCGGACGTGATAGAGCAAAAAGTGGACGTTGCTGGAGTAGTAAATATCGCCAATTCTGTAGATGCGTTTGAATATCCCGAAAAAGAACTGTTCGACTCCGCAGTCAAAGGCGAAGGGCTCAATATTGGAGTCTTCCGGGATAGCGCTTTCACGTTCTATTACCCGGAAAATCTCGAAGCTCTGGAGGCGGCCGGCGCGAAACTGGTCGAAATATCCTCGATGACCGATTGCGAACTACCCGAGATCGACGCCCTTTACATCGGCGGTGGATTCCCGGAAACCCATGTGGAGAACCTGACTCGCAATCGGGATTTAATGGAATCCGTTAAAGGCGCCGCCGAATCGGGTCTTCCCATTTATGCGGAGTGCGGCGGATTAATATATTTATCGCAGGAATTAATAATTAATGATAAAAAGATGAAAATGGCGGGAGTGTTGCCGGTATCGGTAAAGATGCACAAGCGCCCCCGCGGTCATGGATATTCGGAGATGACCGTAGAGGAGACGAACGCCTTTTTAGCTAAGGGGCTTTCATTGAAGGGGCATGAGTTCCATTATACAGGGGTGCATTCCGGCATGGGTGATTGCCAAACTGCTTTAAATATGAAAAAAGGTGATGGTTGTTTTGACAAACGGGACGGGTTGTTATATAAAAATGTAATGGCTTCTTATTCTCACATACATGTATTAGGATGTCTGCAATGGGCTGAAGGACTGCTGAAGGCGGCGGCCCTGTTTAATATGTCAAAAAAAAGTGAATTGAGCTCGATTTCGGTTTAAAATGTCAACTAATTCGAACATTAAAAGATGTACAACATAAAAAAATAGGAAAAGGATATGGCAAGTCAAAAAGAGATGCAGGAAAAGCTGGTATCCGTTATGAAAAAGTGGCAGGATATCGAGGATCAGTCGGTTAAATCGACTACCGAGATTGCCAAGATGACGGATAATCCGATTGTAAAGCAGATAATGGATATTATCCGCCAGGATTCGGCGATGCACCGTAAGGTCCAGCAGTTGATAATAGACAGCCTTGAAAAACAGGCATTTTCGCTGCAGCCCGAAGAACTGGCTGAGATATGGGGTGAAGTCGAAAAGCATATCGAGCTGGAGAAAGAAACTATTCGCATGGCTGAAGAGGCCCGTAAGAACAGCAATCAACTTCTCCACCGTTACCTACTCGGTTATCTGTTGCTGGATGAACAGAAGCATAATCATATCCTGGCCCAGATGGAGGATATGAAGAGAGGTATTTACCCGTACGCCTAAAACGCGCGCGAGTATAGTTGGTGCTTTACATTAAACAGGTAATGCCGGACGTTTTCGGATAACATTTTCAGGAGATAGCACCATGGCTATTAAGAAGAAAAAGAAAAAAAAGAAATTAGGTTCGCTTCGCGGCGGCGGTTCCAGTGGAGGTTCCTCGGTTGAATCTTCACCGTATAGGCCCCGGCACGTCGAGAAGCTGCCCCCATGTATCAATAACTGCCCGAGCGGAATAAATATTCGCGGTTTCGTTACCCAGATAGGTCTCGCGGCTAAAATGGAAATCCCATTTGAAGAAGCCTATAAGAGATCCTGGGAAATTTATACGGACCGCAGTCCTCTGCCGGCATGCGTCGGGCGCGTTTGCCCGCATCCTTGCGAAAGTGAATGCAATCGCAAGTACAAAGAAGCGCCCGTTGGAATCAACAATATAGAGCGTTTTATAGGCGATGTTGCCCTTGAAAAAGGTTACAAGCTGAAAAAACTTACCGATGAGACCCATGATGAAAAAGTGGCGGTCGTCGGTTCTGGACCCGCTGGGCTTTCCTGCGCCTATCACCTGGCCCGCAGGGGTTATAAGGTAACTATATTCGAGGCTTTCCCCAAAACCGGCGGAATGCTTCGTTATGGCATACCTGCCTATAGACTGCCCAGGAACATAATCGATGCCGAAGTGGAACGCTTAACCCGGGACCTCGATATCGAGATAAAGACCAATACCAAGATCGGCGCGGACATTCCTTATGATGATATAAAGAAGCAGTTCAACGCCAGCTTCGTTGGTATCGGCGCGCATCAGGGTTACCTGCTTCGTATCGAGGGCGAGGATGCTTCCAATGTATTCACCGGCACTGGTTTCCTGAACGCGGTCAACTCCGGCGAAAAGGCCGAGATAGGCGATAAGGTAATCGTTATCGGCGGCGGAGACACCGCTATCGACGCGGCGCGCGTCAGCAAGCGCCTTGGCGCCGAAGCTATAATCCTTTACCGCCGTACCCGCGAAGAAATGCCCGCCATCGAAGAGGAAATCGAAGGAGCTATTGAGGAAGGTATCGATATTCAATACCTTGCCGCCCCTATCGAAATCTACAAAGATGGCGACCGTGCCACCGGTATGAAATGTCTTCGTATGGAGCTTGGCGAGCCCGATGATTCTGGAAGGCGGAGGCCCGTTCCGATCGAAGGTTCGGAGTTCGATGTTGACTGCACGGCGATTATCGCCGCCATCAGCCAGGAACCCGATTTTACCGGTATGGAAAACCTTCGCGAAGGCCGCGACTGGATCAAAGTTGACGACCACATGAAAACCAAGGAAGACAATACTTATGCCGGCGGCGACGCCATCGAACTGGCGCTGGTAACTACCGCTATCGGCCATGGCCGTAAGGCCGCGGAGATGATCGATCATCAGCTTCGCGGAACAACGCCGGAACCGGAAAAAGAGCTTCCGCTGGTTACCCAGGAGCAGATGATTCTGGGATATTACGAGAAAAAGGACAAAACTCAGCATGATGTACTGCCGGTCGAAAAACGTTTCGAGGGCGATGGCACTGCTGAGATAAATCAGACTCTTACAGAAGAACAGGCCCGGGATGAAGCTACTCGTTGCATGAGTTGCGGTTTATGTTTCGATTGCGGTACATGCTGGAGTTACTGCCAGGACAGCGCTATCACCAAACCGCTGACTCCCATGGGCGAGTATAAGTTCAAAATGGAGCTATGCAACGGATGTAAGAAGTGCGCGGAACAGTGTCCCTGCGGATATATAGAGATGTATGATCCCGCGTCGGGAGCTACAATTCCGCTTGAAGAAATAAAAATTGGACGTTAACCATAAAATAGAGAGGTAGAACTATGCCGTGGTTCGAGCACGGAGATCTTAAGCTGGAAGTCGACGAAGACGGTTTCATACAGGATCCTTCCGTATGGAACGAAGATGTCGCCAAAGCTCTGGCGACCACCGAAGATGTCAACGATATGACCGAAGATCACTGGAAACTCGTTAACTATCTTCGCAACTACTACCTGGAATTCGGCATTGCTCCCATGATTCGGAAGCTTTGTAAGGAAACCGGGTATCCGCTTAAGAAGATCTATGAACTGTTCCCTTCGGGCCCCGCTAAGGGAGCCTGTAAGGTAGCCGGTCTTCCTAAACCTACCGGCTGTGTATAATTACTGAGATGGCATCGGGGTGTTTTAGAATTTTCTAAAACCCCCGTTTTGCTTATTAATTCTGTCGTTCCGGAAGAACCGGGAACTGGTATGGAAAATTATATAGTATCCGAAAAAACCGCCATTTTAAACAGGTGGTTTGATTTAATAGTAAACACCTATCCTGATGACACTGCCAGGTTCCTTAAAAACCGCGGGGACAAATTCGCTAATCCCGTCGGATATACCGTCGCCGATAATATTGAAATATTGTTCGATGAGATATGCAATGAAATGGATTTCGAACGGCTCAACACGGCCCTTGATAACCTCCTGCGGATACGTTCGGTTCAGAACTTTACTCCCTCGCAGGCGGTGGATGTTGTATATCTGCTGAAGAAGGCGATTCACTTGGAAGTGCTGGAAAAATGTGTCAATGGTCAAATGCTCCAGCAGTTGCTGGAAATAGAAAATCGTATAGATGCTACAGCGCTTATGGCTTTTGATGTATATGTTAAATGCCGGGAAAAGATTTTCGAGATAAGATTGAATGAGGCCCGTCGAGGTATGTTTAAACCTTTCTCGCGTAGACAAAAAGAAGATATTTAGAATAACTTAATGAGGATTAAGGCATGAACTATAAGCATACCTTTAAACAGAAGGGAGGTCGTTGTAGATGAGCGTCGTGTTATCGCTTTTCGCGATTGCCGTGCTGGTCATCTTGCCGCTCATCGGGACCGGGCTATTGCAGTTGGAGTATCTCTTCGGAGTTATCATACCCTATGCCGCGATTATCCTGTTCCTGGTCGGTATGATTTACCGGATTTTGAAATGGGCCAATGTTCCCGTGCCCTTTCGCATTCCCACATCATGCGGTCAGCAGCAATCCCTCTCCTGGATTAAGCAAAACGAACTCGACAACCCATCGACTTTCTGGGGAACGGTAAAAAGGATGGCCCTGGAGGTTCTGTTCTTCCGTTCGCTGTTCCGCAACACAAAAGTCGAGCTTCGGGAAGGTCCCCGCATCTCATACACATCCGATAAATGGCTCTGGCTTGGCGCGTTGGCGTTCCACTGGTCATTTTTGATCATTTTCGTGCGCCACTTTAAATTCTTCGCCGAACCGGTGCCGATATGGGTGGATACGTTGCAGTTGCTGGATGGATTCTTCCAGATTGGATTGCCGATTATATAT
Source organism: Candidatus Zixiibacteriota bacterium (assembly GCA_014730345.1). Classification (GTDB taxonomy): domain Bacteria; phylum Zixibacteria; class MSB-5A5; order UM-FILTER-46-8; family UM-FILTER-46-8; genus WJIJ01. The sequence continues at coordinate 33,918 of WJIJ01000093.1, forward strand.
GTTACCGACGCGGTGATTCTCGCCGCTCTTACATACCTCTTCCTGAGGAGAATCTTCAATCCACTGGTAAGATATATCTCGCTTATCAATGACTATTTCCCATTGCTTTTATTGATGGGTATAGCCGCAACAGGTATTCTACTGCGCTATTTCCTGAAAACCGATATCGTGGCCATAAAAGAACTGGGAATGGGGCTTATCAGCCTGCACCCGGTGGTTCCCGACAATATCGGAGCATTGTTTTACATTCATCTCTTCCTGGTGAGCGTATTGTTCGCCTACTTCCCGTTCAGCAAACTTATGCACATGCCGGGAGTATTTCTCTCTCCCACGCGCAATATGGCGAATAACAGCAGGATGCGCAGGCATATCAATCCCTGGAATTATCCGGTTAAAACACATACCTACGAAGAGTACGAAGATGAGTTCAGGGATTTAATGAGAGCAGCAGGATTACCGTTAGAAAAGGATAAATGATGGCTGAGAAACTACCAAAACCAGAACAATTAGCTGAAGATATAAAATACTCTCCGCCGCCAAAAGACTGGATGGATCCGAAAACGGAATTCAAAAAAGGCACATTCAACTACAGCGCGGTACCCAGCGCGTTGGACTACCTTGACCTGCCCAACCCGGGAAAATGGCAGCCGCATGACGAAGAATGGCCGCTTCCGGATAACTGGCAGGAAACGGTGCTGGAGGGTATGCGTGACAGGTTGAAAAAATACCGCAGTTTCCAGGTTTTCATGGATATCTGCGTTCGATGCGGCGCGTGCGCCGATAAATGCCACTATTTCATAGGCTCCGGAGACCCCAAGAATATGCCGGTGCTAAGAGCCGAGTTACTGCGTTCAATCTACCGCAGGGATTTCACCACAATAGGCAAGATACTCGGACCTCTCGCCGGGGGACGTAAGTTGACCGTTGAAGTACTGAAGGAATGGTTCTTTTATTTTTACCAATGTACCGAATGCCGCCGTTGTTCGGTATTCTGCCCCTACGGTATTGATACCGCCGAGATTACCATGATGGCGCGCGAGTTGATGAACCTTATCGGCATCAGTATCGATTGGATATGCACTCCCGCCGCCAACTGTTTCCGTACCGGCAACCACCTTGGTATCCAACCTCACGGTTTCAAAGACAGCGTGGATTTCGCCGTTGGCGACCTTGAGGATATAACCGGTATCAAAGTTGATGTTCCTATCAATGAAAAGGGGCATGAGATTCTATTCGTGGTGCCTTCGGCGGATTATTTCGCCGACCCGCACTATTACGGATTCCTCGGTTATCTCGCATTGTTTCATGAGATAGGGCTCGATTATACTATGAGTTCTTTCGCTTCCGAGGGCGGCAACTTCGGGTTGTTCCATTCGGCGGATATGATGAAACGGCTTAATGCTAAAATCTACGCTGAAGCCAAAAGACTGGGCGTTAAATGGATACTGGGAGGCGAATGCGGGCATATGTGGCGAGTACTCCACCAGTACATGGATACCATGAACGGCCCCGCCGATTTTCTCGAGGAACCTGTTTCGCCGATTACTAAAACCAAGTTTGAAAATGCCAAGTCTACCAAGATGGTCCATATCTGCGAGTTTACGGCGGACTTGATCAAGAATAACAAGTTGAAACTGGACCCGCGGAGAAATGATCATCGGGTGGTTACTTTCCATGATTCATGCAACCCGTCGCGCGCGATGGGTCTTCTCGATGAACCGAGATACATCATCGAGAAGGTCTCCAATAATTTCTTCGAGATGCCCGAGAATACGATTCGCGAGCAGACCTTCTGTTGCGGTAGCGGAGCGGGGTTGGGAACCGATGAGAACCTGGAGATGAGGCTTCGCGGAGGTCTTCCCAGGGCTAACGCGGTAAAATTCGTGCATGACAAATACGGCGTTAATATGCTGGCCTGCATCTGCGCTATCGATAAGGCGACATTGCCGCCGCTCCTTGAATACTGGGTTCCCGAGTGCGGGGTGTGCGGCGTTCATGAACTCGTCGGCAACGCTCTTTTGATGAAAGGTGAAAAAGAAAGGGATACCGATTATCGCGGAGAACCGATGATACTCGGAAAGAAGGCTGAGGCCGAGACCGAAGTTGCGCAAAAGGAGGCGAAAGATGCAGGATAAGAGCAAAATCGTAATCGGCCTGCTGATATTTCTGGTGATTATTACCTTCCCGATATGGTATAATCTCGCCGGTGGTAAGGCGACCTACAGGCCCGATTTGAAATATGTAACCGACGCGAAAGAGTGTGTCGCGCCAACTGATTACATGACCTCCAACCACATGGATCTTCTCAATGAATGGCGTGATGAAGTGGTCAGGGATAAGGACAGGGTTTACATGTCGTTCAATGGCAATAAGTATGACAAAAGCCTTACCAACACATGTCTTGATTGCCATTCCAACAAAGCGGACTTCTGTGATAAATGCCATGACTACATGAGCGTTGATCCTTATTGCTGGGATTGCCATATCATTCCCGAGGAGGTGCATTAATGAGTATCGATAGAAGAAAATTCATCAAAATGGCCAGCGCCGCCGCGGCTATGGGTCTTTCCGGCTTCGGCGCGTTCGAAAGGGTTTTAGCGGAAGATATTATTCCCGAAGAACTGCCGCTTACCGGAAAGCGCTGGGCAATGGTTATCGACATACGAAAATGCGCTGAACAGGAAGACTGTCACGAATGCGTTAACGCGTGCCATTTCCATCACAATGTTCCTGATATCGAAAGCAGGGAAGAGGAGATAAAATGGATTTGGAAAGAGCAGTTCCACAATGTCTTCCATGAACAGAGCTACAAGTATATTGATGAAGAGCTGGGCCATCAACCCACTCTGGTATTCTGCAACCATTGCGATAATCCTCCATGCGTGAGGGTATGCCCCACCAAATCGACATGGAAACGTGATGACGGAGTGGTGATGATGGATATGCACAGGTGTATCGGATGCCGTTACTGCGTCGCCGCTTGTCCGTACGGCTCCCGGAGCTTCAACTGGAAGGACCCGGTACCGGATATCGATAAAATATACGAGGGTTTTCCAACCCGGTGCAAGGGAGTGGTTGAGAAGTGCAACTTCTGCGCTGAAAGGCTGGCACGAGGCATCGAACCGGCCTGCGCTATGGCCTGTAAGCATGACGCGCTTACATTCGGCGATATGGCTGATCCGCAGTCGGAAGTAAGGAAACTGGTCAGGGAGCATTACACGCTCCGCCGGAAACCCGGCTTAGGCACTGAACCTCAAGTTTATTATATAATATAAGGTGAGGTCGATATGTTAGAAAAAGCATTACAAGGAGATAAGAGATACTGGACCTGGATCGGAATCCTGGTAGTCCTGATGGCTATCGCCGGTATATTTTACATTCAGCAGTTCAACAAGGGCCTCACAATTACGGGATTGAGCCGTGATGTTTCCTGGGGATTCTATATCGCCCAGTTCACGTTTATGGTCGGCGTGGCGGCTTCGGCGGTAATGGTTGTCCTGCCTTATTACCTGCATGACCATAAAGCATTCGGCAAGGTAACCATACTCGGTGAATTCGTCGCCATTCCATCGGTTATTTTGTGTATGCTGTTTATCGTGGTCGACCTGGGACAACCGATGCGGGGTATCAATATAATGCGTTACCCCACCCCCAATTCGCTTATGTTCTGGGACCTGATAGCATTAAGCGGTTACCTTCTGCTAAATGTGGTTATCAGCAGGGTAACGCTCGATGCCGAACGAAGGGCGGTGCCTCCCCCGGGATGGATTAAACCGATAATATATCTTTCAATCCCCTGGGCCGTTAGTATTCATACGGTTACAGCGTTCCTGTATTCAGGCCTGGCGGCCAGGACTTTCTGGATGACCGCGGTATTAGCGCCCCGTTTCCTGGCATCGGCGTTTTCTTCCGGTCCGGCACTGTTGATACTGGCGGTATTTATTATCCGAAAGTTCACCAAGTTCGAACCCGGGCAGGAAGCTGTCAAAAAATTATCCTTAATTGTTACCTATGCCATGTTAATCAATGTGTTCCTGATTCTTATGGAGATTTTCACGGCATACTACAGCAATATACCCGAACACATGAACCATTTCCAGTACCTGTTCTTCGGACTCGACGGACATAACAACCTTGTCCCCTGGATGTGGACATCGGTTATCCTGGCGGTAGTGTCGCTGGTGCTGTTAATTAATCCCAGCACCCGCAACAACAACCGTACCCTCGGTTTCGCCTGCGTAACCGTTTTCCTCTCTATATGGATAGATAAGGGTTTAGGTATGGTGGTAACCGGTTTTGTGCCCAATCCGCTGGGAACGGTAACCGAATACTGGCCGACAATACCGGAGTTGTTCATTTCCCTGGGAGTATATGCGTTTGGATTGCTGTTGGTAACCGGATTCTATAAAATAGCCCTCTCGGTTAAAGAGGACTATCAGCTTAAAGAGGAAAAACACAAGAAAGTCATCGCCCGTACATCCGGGGCGTAGCAACACTAAGCTAAAGCGGGGAATTTATCTCTCCGCGTTGATAAAATGAAAATACGGCATTTCGCCCATACGGAAGTGATTGTATGGGCGGAATCATTTAGGTGATATAATGAAGATTGTAGTAATCGGAGGTGTCGCCGCCGGTCCGCGGGCGGCGGCCCGGGCGAAAAGGCTTTTGCCGGACGCGGAAGTAATCCTTATAAACGACAGCAAAGAACTTTCTTATGGAGCATGCGGACTGCCGTACTTCGCCTCCGGGGACATTAATGATATCTATGAACTTTTCAAGACATCATACGGTATAGTCCGTGATGAGCAATATTTCGTGGACGTTAAAGGCCTTGAGGTTATCGCGCCATACAGGGCTGTGAAGATCGACCGTGATAATAAAACAGTAACCGCAAAAAATATCGAAAACGGCGAGGAAACGCGGATAAATTATGACAAGCTGGTTATTGCCACCGGCGCGAGTCCGTATAAACTAAACCTACGGGGCGCGGACAGTGAAAAAATAACCACATTTTCCAGACCCGGCGATGCCCGGAAACTTCGCAAGATGGCTGAAATGGGGCAACTGGGAAGCGGGATTATAATCGGCGCCGGTTTTATAGGTTGTGAATTATGCGAATCCTTCGGCGCGCTCTGGGGAATAGAAGCAACGGTGCTCGAAGCTGAGAACCATGTCCTTCCGCGAATGCTCGACGAGGAAATGGCTTCAATTGTTCACGCTGAACTGGTTCGCAACGGTGTTAAGGTTCACTGCGGATGCAAAGTAGAACGTTTCGAGGATACCGAAGGTGGTATAGCGGTTATTGCCGGGGGCGAAAGGTTCGAAGCCGATACCGCGGTTGTGGCGGTAGGGTTCAAGCCTAACTCTGAACTGGCGGTCGATGCCGGTCTGCAAGTCGGTAAAACCGGCGGTATTATCACCAACTCCCGCATGCAGACATCCGATGAGAATATCTATGCCGGCGGCGATTGCGTGGAATCGTTCAACCTGGTAACCGGCAAGCCCTGCTATCTTCCGCTGGGTTCAATTGCCAACCGTCACGGCAGGTTGATTGGGAATAACCTCGCCGGAAGAACCGGGGAGTTCTCTGGTGTAGTAGGCGCGATAATAGTAAAGGTATTCGATATGAACATAGCCGCCGCGGGATTAACCGAAACCCAGGCTCGCGGTTTGGGAATTGATGTGGGATGCGCATGGACGGCAATGCCTGATAAAGCCGAGTATTATCCGGAATGGAAATATATTTACCTGAAACTGGTCTTCGAAAAAGGCACGGGGCGTCTCCTCGGATTGCAGGCGGTCGGCCCCGGGGATGTAGCCCGCAGGGTGGATGTATTTTCGGGATTATTGCAGAAAAAAGGTACGGTGGATGATTTATTCGATATTGAACATGCTTATTCACCTCCGTATTCTCCCGCCCTTGATCCCCTCTACGTGATGGGATGCATAGCAAAGAACACCCTCGATGATGATCTCGAAGCCATCAATCCTATGTCATTGTTAGCTGATGACGGCAATTCTTTCAGCGGGACTATCCTCGATGTTCGCGAGGATGAAGAGCGGGAGAGCGACCCGATTAAAGCGTCCGGGGCGAATATTATTGAAATTCCTCTTGATAAAATCAGGGATAAGTTGAATGATATAAGTTTAAATGGAAACGCGACGATTCTCTGCCATCGCGGCGTGCGCGGCTACGAGGCGGCCCGGATTATTAAAAACGCGGGTCTTGGCAATGTTACCTTCGTTGGCGGCGGAAAATCATTTATGAACGCGCTCAAAGCCGGGGAATAATGAATCTTTCTTTATGCGGAATCAACTATAAAAGCGCTTCCCTCCAGAAGCGCGAACCTCTTCAGCTAAACCGTGCTGAACTGCCCGACGCGGTTTCCGCCTGTAAAAATATTGATGGCGTACTCGAGGCCGCTATCCTTACAACCTGCAACCGGGTGGAGTTTTACCTGGTCCTGCGGGATGATGTCAAAGTTTACGATGTAGTCAGGCAATTTTACATGGAGAATCGGAATATTGATATAGAACCTATTCGCACCGCCTTTTACACCTACCAGGGGTCCTCGACGGCGCGGCAGCTTTACAAAGTTACCTCCGGCGTCGATTCCATGGTTCTCGGCGAAACCCAGATACAGGGGCAGGTGAAAGAAGCATACCGGATAGCATGCTCGGTGAAAGGTCCAGGCAAAATCCTGCACAAGCTGTTCCATATCGCTTTCCGTGCCGGGAAAGAAATTCGCTCGCGCACCGAAATCGGCTCCGGTTCAACCACCGTCGGCGGCGTTGCCCTTGAGATGCTGTGCCACCATTTCGGCGACCTTTCAGGAAAAGATATACTTTGTATCGGTGTAAGCCCCATGACCGAGATAGTGCTGAATCACCTGACCGGCAGGGGTGTTGATAATATCACTATCATCAACCGGACATATTATAAAGCGGAAAAAGTAGCTGCCAGTTTCGGTATAAAAGCTAAACCCATTGAAAAACTGGGTGATTGCCTTGCTGAAGCATCGATAGTAATATCCGCTACCGGCGCGCCCGGCTACATGGTCGAAAATGACCATCATGGACCTTCCCTGAAAGCAGTTCAGGAAAGGGAAATTGTGTTCGTGGATATGGCCGTACCCCGTGATATTGACCCGGCGATGGCGGAAATTCCGGGGATTAGCATTATTGACTTGGAGGATATCAAATTCCATTTATCCCAGAATAAATCCCACCGGGAAGAAGCAGTAAACCAGGCTTCCGAGATTGCCGAGAATTATGTACGCGAGTTTATGAGCTGGCAGAAAAACTCCGCGGTGGAACCCCTGATACGAGAACTTATCGAGGAGATGGAAGATATACGCCGGACGGAGCTTGATTCGAGCAAGCGCAAAGTCCCTGTCGAACAATGGGATGAACTCGAAAGACTGAGCCAGGCGCTGTTGAAGAAAATCGTTGATTTGCCAATAAGGCAGTTGAAAGATTTGAATCTCTCCGGCGATGTACCCCATGACCCGGTTAAACTTTTCAGGGAACTGTTTAAACTCAAATCCTCTCCCGAATCAATAAATTAATTTCAATTTTCCGCAACAATTTGATTACTCTATGTGTTTATCTCATTAAATTAGTCGGGAATGTTTTAAGTGGAGGATTAATATGAAGCGGCTTAGCTTTATCCTGATTGCGTTATTATACGCTGGTTTTTCCCTTGCCATGGGCCAAACTTCCGAGTCCCGTTGTGACAGCCCGGAGGCGAGTCAGTTCGATTTCTGGGTAGGTGAATGGGAGATGCAATCCAGCAGATTGATCAAAGCGGCCGGAAAGGAGATTTGGCAAACCAGCAAAGCCAGCAACACGATCACAAAAGAACTCGGCTCTTGTGTTATAATGGAGCGTTTCAATGGCCATCCCGCGGTCGATTTTAAAGGAATCAGCGTTTCGGTTTATGACCCTGCTGAAGGGCTGTGGCGGCAGACGTGGGTCGATGACTGGGGCGGTTACATGCTATTCACCGGCGGCATGGATGGCGATAAAATGATACTCTCCCGGGAGGTCGAAGTGGATGGCCAAACCGTTCACCAGAGGATGATTTTCGAGAATATAAAGGAGAACAGCTTCGACTGGCGTTGGGAGAAATCTTTCGACGGTGGGGAAAATTATAAGCCATTCTGGCTGCTGAAATACAAGCGAAAGGATTAATTTAAGCCGGTCTTCTTAGACCGTAACTAAAACCGTCAAAACTGCCGACATTACTTCAAAACTGTTAAACATATCAGCCCCATTTTTACTTGACAATTGATGTAATTACTTTATTTTAGTAGGTTATCTAATTTGGGGCGTCGTCAAGCGGTAAGACACGGGCCTTTGGAGCCTGTATCCCAGGTTCGAATCCTGGCGCCCCAGGTTATTTGAGGCGGATTCATTAATTGTTAAAAGAGATGAGGATTTAGGGTGAGATACCTTGATAATGTTAGATTATTGACCGGCAATTCGAACAGGGCGCTTGCCGATAAAATTTCAAAGGCTATCGGTATACCTTTATCCGAGGCTCATGTCGGAAGATTCTCGGATGGCGAAGTAATAGTCCAGATTTTAGAGAACATACGCGGGTGCGATGTTTTCATAGTCCAGTCCACCAATGCCCCGGCGGAGAACTTGATGGAGTTGTTGATTATGATAGATGCCGCGAGAAGGGCCTCCGCCGCTCGTATCACCGCGGTTATACCATATTTCGGCTATGGAAGACAGGACAGGAAAGACAGGCCGAGGGTTTCTATCACTGCTAAACTCGTTGCCAACATGATTGTCGCTTCCGGCGCTAACCGCGTATTGCTGATGGACCTGCACGCCTCACAGATACAGGGGTTTTTTGATATACCCTCCGACCACCTTTACTCGTCTCGGATTTTCAACAATTATTTTAAGTTGAATCGGATACCGGATGCGGTGGCGGTTACGCCGGATGTGGGCTCGGTTAAAATGGCCCGTGCTTTTGCAGAAAAACTCGATTATACCCTTGCTATCGTTGATAAGAGAAGACCGAAACCCAATGAAGCGGAAGTTATGAACATCATTGGTGAAGTCAAGGGTAAGAATGTTATTATCCGCGATGACATGGTTGATACCGCGGGAACATTGGTAAAAGCGGCCGAAGGATTACAGGAGTACGGGGTTAAGGATGTTTACGCCTGCTGTACCCATGGGGTTTTTTCCGGCGATGCCTACGAGATAATCGAAAAATCGCCCATAAAAAAACTTTTAGTCTCGGATTCAATTAATTTCGACCCCTCGGGCAGGTGTAATAAAATACAGGTGATGTCCATGGGTGAATTATTCGCGGAAGCTATAAAAAGAATTGCCGGCGGCGAGTCGGTAAGCTCATTATTCGATTAGTAGTTATTTATTATAGGAGCAGAAATGGAACAGTTAACCGTAAAAGCCGAAAGACGTGAAACTTCCGGAAAAGGTATCTCCCGGAAACTCCGTCAGCAGGGACGTATCCCCGGCGTATTCTACGGAAGATCACAGGAAGCAATACCGATACACGTGGATTCCCGGGATTTCGAAAATATGCTGAGCAAGCTGGAAAGTTCGAACATCCTGATAAACCTCCAGCTTGACGGCAAAGATCAGATGGCTTTGATACAGGCATTGCAGAGAGGTCCCGTTCAGGGCAAAATCCTTCACGCGGATTTTTATCATGTCGCGAAGGATCAAAAAATCACCATCAAAATTCCAGTTAATTTTGTTGGCACAGCCAAAGGCGTTAAAGAGGACGGCGGTATTCAACAGGTTATTTTGAGATCGTTGGAGGTCAGATGTCTTCCCGCGGATATCCCGGCAAATGTGGATTTGGACGTATCGCATATGGAAATCGGGGATTCTATCCATGTCAGCGAGGTGGATCTGCCCGGTGTTGAACTGCTTACCGATCTTAGACGTACGATTGTAACAATTATACCGCCCACAGTGCTCAAGGTCGCCGCGGCCGCCGCTGAGGAAGGCGAAGAGGTTGAAGGCGAAGGCGTTGAAGGCGAAGAAGCCGAAGAAGGAAAAGAACCTGAAGTTATCGGCGAGAAGAAAGAAGAAGACGCCGAAGAAAAATAAGTTTAATTTTTCCCTTTATAAATCGGCTTCTTTCGTATATAGTTACTTCGACGCGCAATTTAGAACAACCATGGATAAATGTTGAACATGGATCGTAAAGTAAACGATAGTTTGAATCAGTTTAAAAACCGGAATAATTGTCAGGTTATTCCGGTTTAATATTTTGGAGGGAGAATGAAAGGAATAATTCTTGCTGGCGGATTAGGGACTCGTCTTAACCCTCTTACGGCAATCACTAACAAACACTTGCTTCCGGTTTACGATAAACCGATGATTTACTACCCGTTACAAACGTTGGTTAACGCTGGGATCGAGGATATAATGATAGTCTGCGGCGGAAATAACGCCGGTGATTTTTTGCGCCTGCTGGGAAACGGAAGCGAATTCGGTTTGAAGCACCTTAACTACGCGTATCAACATGGGCAGGGTGGTATTGCCGAAGCAGTAGGCCTGGCTCATCATTTTGCCGGCGGGGATAAAGTGGTTATTATGTTGGGAGATAACATCATAGAGAATAATATAAGGAAAGCGGTTCAAGAATTTGACAAACAGGATTCCGGTTCCATGATCCTCCTGAAAGAAGTACAAAATCCCCGTGAGTATGGTATCGCGGAGTTGGATGGGGATGTGATAAAGGAAATTGTGGAGAAACCCGAAAACCCGAAAACCAATTTCGCCGTGATCGGTATCTATATGTACGACAACAGGGTATTCGAAATAGTTAAGACTCTTAAACCATCGGCGCGAGGCGAATTGGAGATTACTGATGTTAACAACGCGTATATTAAAATGGGTCAAATGCGGTACGAGTTTTTAGATGGATATTGGGCGGATGCCGGCGAATCGGTTGATGCTTTGCTGGAGACCAATAATTTCGTAAAAAAATTCGGCGCGAATAAATTAGATTAATTTTATACTTCGTAAAATCCGCACTCTGCCGATACAAGATAAAGGGTTATATAATGGCTATGGATTTAATTGATGGTGTTGTTTATAAGAAATTAAAGGTAATTCCGGATGAACGCGGCCGATTGATGGAGATGCTCAGAGCTGATGATGATATTTTCGAACAGTTCGGCCAGGCGTACCTGACTACGGCTTATCCCGGCGTGGTTAAAGCATGGCATTTCCATAAATTACAGGCCGATCATTTCGTTGTAATCTCCGGGATGATGAAAGTTGTCCTTTACGACGGGCGTGAGGATTCCGCGACCCATGGCAAAATTAATGAATTCTTCATGGGCGCTCATAACCCATCCATTCTTAAAATACCAATTGGTGTGATGCACGGTTTTAAGTGCATATCGGATGATGAGGCGATGGTTGTCAACTTTCCTACGAAAACTTATAATTACCAACAGCCCGATGAGTATCGTCTGCCCGCCCACACTGACCAGATACCATACGATTGGAGCAGGAAGGATGGTTAAATGCGATTAATGGTAACCGGCGGCGCCGGATTTATCGGTTCCAATTTTATTAAGTATATCCTTCGGGAACACCCCGATTACAGTATACTGAATTTCGATAAGTTGACTTATGCCGGAAACCTGGATAATCTCTCGGATATCGAGGACAATCCGAATTATGAGTTTATTCAGGGCGATATTGCTGATCTGAAAGGGGTTAAAGAAGCCGTAGGAAGTGGAGTTGACGCCATAGTAAATTTTGCCGCCGAATCACATGTCGACCGTTCCCTCGATAACCCCTCCGTATTTATCATTACCAATGTCCTCGGCACCCAGGTTCTGCTCGATGCCGCTTCGGAATTTAACGTGCAACGATTTGTGCAGGTATCTACCGATGAAGTATACGGTTCTCTTGGATCCGAAGGTTTCTTCAGGGAAACAACGCCGCTGGATCCGAACTCCCCATATTCAGCATCAAAAGCCTCCGCTGATTTGCTTGCTATCAGTTATTACCGTTCATTTAAAATGCCGGTAGTTATTACCAGGTGTTCAAATAATTACGGACCATACCAATTTCCGGAAAAACTTATCCCATTATTCATTACCAACGCAATGGATGATAAACCACTGCCGGTTTATGGCGATGGTAAGTATATAAGGGATTGGATTCACGTCGAGGACCATTGCCGGGCGGTCGACCTTGTAATGCATAAGGGACAACCGGGCGAGGTCTATAATGTTGGCGGTGAGAGCGAAAGGGAAAACTTGTGGATTACCGATTTCATACTTGATTATTTCGAAAAACCTCAGAGCCTGATTACTCATGTGAAGGACCGGCCGGGGCATGACAGGAGATATGCTATAGACTGTTCTAAAATAAAAAATGATCTGGGATATGAATTGAAGATTGATTTGGAAACGGGTTTGAAAGAAACAATAGATTGGTATAAAAATAATCGTCAATGGTGGGAAAAGATACGAAGCGGCGAGTATCTTAAGTACTACGAGAAACATTATCTTCAACGGGAAAAGATATGAGTAAGATAATCATTACCGGTGTATGCGGATTATTAGGTCAAAAATTGGTCAAATCCTTAAAGGGCAACCATATAATTGGGTTTGATTTACTCGATGAGCATCCTGACCCTCGAGCGAGGATAGAATACCGGAGGACCGATATTGCCGATCAGGATGATCTGGTTAACGCGCTCCACGCTGAAGAGGTGGATTGTATAATCAATTGTGCCAGCGTTACTGATGTGGATGGCTGTGAGAAAAACACGGGCCTGGCGTACATGGTAAATGTTAAGGGGGTGGAGAATCTCGCTGATATTTGTAAAGCCAAGAATATCAGGCTTATTCAGTTATCGACTGATTATATTTTCGATGGCAAAGACGGCCCTTATACCGAAAGGGATAAACCCAATCCCCTTGGCTATTATGGGACAACAAAACTGAATGCCGAGAAATATATAATCGATAATCTGAAAGATTATATTATCGTACGCACCAATGTCCTTTATGGTGTCGGAAGCGATACCAAACCTAATTTCGTAAGCTGGTTGCTGGGTAAACTCCAGGAGGATAAACATGTTAATATCGTTACCGACCAGTACAACAATCCAACATTGGCCGATAATTTAGCCGATGCTATCGCTGAACTGGTTGATACCGATTTCCGCGGAGTGCTTAATTTTGGCGGGAGCGATTACCTCTCCAGGTACAGGTTCGCGGGATTAATTGCCAGGGCATTTGACCTTAACGAGGACCTGATTCAACCGGCTCTGAGCGAAGAACTCAGCCAGCTTGCTAAACGGCCGGCCAGAGGCGGTTTGAGAAATGATAAAGCTCGTAAACTGCTTAAAACAAATCCCCTTTCAATCAAAGAAGGTCTTAAAATCTTTAAGAACCAATATGAATTCCTTCCAGCGGACCAGACCTGACCCGGTATGATTTGTAATTCTGATATCATTACCCCGGTTTGCCCCGGGGTTTTTATTTTTCGCTTTACTTCGAAGCTATACATTTTTACATTTCTGACGATTTGTTTTTAACCTGGGGGAAAATGACCGGTTTCAGTAAATATATATTAATAGTTTCATGCGCGATTTTATCTATTAATTCTTCTATCGCTATATCCGCCGTAGATTGCGGCGTTGCTATTACCGTCGATCCCGACCGGTTCCAAATCCAGGTTGATACGCGGTTAGACGAGGAAATATATTATTCACTGCCGCCGGATAATATCGAGATCTTGTACGAAGGTATCAGGTTGGCTGATAATATTTATATCGGAGCCGAGGGGATCGAAATCGATGGTTTAAGCGTTGAGCAACAATGCTTCAACAAACTTATCTTTCAAACGGATAAAGAATCTTCTTCCATGCTCAGATTCAAGAATAAGTGGAACCTGTTATCATCTTCTGGCATCAAATTTATATATACTAAGGCGATTGAAGACTCCTGGGCGATTTATGGCAACCTGATTATTGACCAGGATGAAATCATCTCCGGGGATGTGGTCAATGTCTTCGGCGATGCCGAAATCTATGGGGAAGTGCGCGGGGATGTTGTGAGTGTATACGGCGATGTATTTCTCGATTCCACAGCCGTGGTAAAGGGTGATATTATCACCGCCGCGGGAGAGATAATTACCGCCCAGGGGGCCGAATTCAAAGGCGATATCTTCGATGGAATTTTCTTCGGCGAGCAAGCGGAAGGACCGGGTTTTTTCTTCGATGAGAATAAATCGGCATATATCAATCCCCTTAGTTTATATAACCGTGTGGTCGGTTTTGATATGGGGCTCAAAGTTGGGTTAACCGACCGGAGTCATTCCATCCCGGACGTTTACCTTTCGGGCGGGTATTCATTCGGCATTAAACGCTGGCATTACGACCTCGGCTTCAAAAACCAGCTTTTCGATTACTATGCTTTCGTTTTTGGAGGTTCTTTATACCGCAAATTCGACAATTCGGATGGCTGGATTATCAGTACAGAGGAAAATTCCCTGGCCGCTTTGTTCCTTAAGGAAGATTTCTATGATATGTATTCGAGAGAAGGTTATGAGCTTTTTATCGACCAATGGTTTGGCTTTGCCAATCGTGTTCGATTCACCTTTTGCGAGGAAGAATATGGTTTACTAAGCAAGAATACCAATTGGGCTATATTTGGAAGAGGAAAATATTTCAGGGAGAACTATTCCTTCCTGTTGCCGGATAGCTCGAAGATTAAGAATATCCCCGGCGATTTACTTTCAATTAACATAAACTATGAACTCGATACGAGGCAGAGAATTACCCACCCTTACAGCGGATGGTACGCGCTGGCTGAATACGAGAGGGCTGGAAACGGATTGGGCGGGGACTTCGATTATAACCGCTATCGCTTCGTTCTGCAACGGTATCAGCCGCTTACACCCGATCAGTTCTTCAATATCCGTCTTATGGGCGGTTTTTCCGAGGATGAGCTTCCTCCGCAGAAGATGTTCACTATCGGCGGAATTGGAACGATGCGCGGATTCGATTACAAACAGTTCTACGGCAACTATATGATATTAGCTAACTTAGAATATGTCATAGATTTCAGCGATTTTCTGTCGACAATATTATTTGTTGACGCGGGTAAAACCGGTTACGACAGTGATTCTTTCGAGAACGAAAAAATACATAAAAACGTGGGATTAGCGGTAATGTTGATGGAAATGTTAAGGATTAATATCGCCCGTCCCGTGGATGAAATGGAGGATGATATTCGGGTAACAATGAGAGTTTCTCTGCCTTTTTGATGATTTTACACGGTCAATTGTGTAAATTTCTTGCCAAAACGAAATTCATGGTGTTTAATTTGAGTAATAAGGAAACCTGAAACCTGGCCTGACAGGAATGTTTAACACTCAAATAAATAACTCCCCTGTTATGGGCGGGTCGAATAATAACAAATACGGAGGTTGAAATGGCATTAGATGTCAACAAAATAGAAGGGCTTTTGGGCGATGAAGCATCTTCGCTTCTGAACCATAAATGCAAAACCGTTCCCAAAGAACAACTCCATCTCCCCGGACCGGATTTTGTCGATAGGATCATGTCGGTAACCGACCGCTCCAGCAGGGTGATGCGTAATATGCATTGGATTCTCAATACCGGTCGTCTGGCGGGTTCCGGTTATGTTTCCTTCCTGCCGGTGGACCAGGGAATCGAACATTCCGGCGGAGCGAGTTTTGCCCCGAACCCGGAATACTTCGACCCGGAAAAGATTGTTGAACTGGCTATCGAAGGCGGATGCAACGGTGTGGCTTCGACCCTCGGAGTTCTCGGTTCTATCTCCCGCAAATACGCGCATAAACTCCCGATGATTCTGAAGTTTAACCACAACGAGATGTTATCCTTCCCCAATTTCTATGACCAGACCCTATGGGCAAGTATCGACCAGGCTTTTGATATGGGATGCGCGGCGGTTGGCGCCACGATTTATTACGGCTCCCCCGAATGCCGCCGGCAGATCGAGGAAGTTTCCGATGCCTTTGAATACGCCCACGAACTGGGTATGGTAACCATTCTGTGGTGCTACCTCAGAAATAACGCCTTTAAAATTGACGGCACGGATTACCATACATCTTCGGACCTTACCGGCCAGGCAAACCACATGGGCGCTACTATCGAAGCCGATATTATAAAGCAGAAACAAGCCACTAACAACGGCGGTTATCCTGCCGTTAATAAGCATGAAAAATTCGGCAAGACCAATGAGAAGATGTACACCGAGCTTATCACTGACCATCCTATTGACCTTGTTCGCTACCAGGTAATAAACTGCTACATGGGGCGCGTGGGAATGATCAACTCCGGCGGCGCTTCCGGCGGAAAGGATGACCTTGCCCAGGCTGTACGTACCGCGGTAATCAACAAGCGCGCCGGCGGTATGGGATTGATTTCCGGACGCAAGGCGTTCCAGAAACCGATGAAAGACGGCGTTGAACTGCTGAATGCTATCCAGGATGTTTACCTGGCCAAGGAAATTACCGTAGCTTAATTTGACATTAATATATTCGCTGGATGCGGGAGCGTTATTCCCGCATCCTTTCTTTTTGCAGTCTTTTTATGGATGACGAATTCAACGACCAGCCTGTAGAATATCCCATTGACGGGACCCTCGATTTACATACTTTCTCCCCTAAGGATGTCAAGCAGTTAGTGCCGGATTATATATCAGCGTGCCTTGAGAGGGGCGTTACCCAATTGCGTATAGTGCACGGTAAAGGCACGGGCGCTTTAAGGAAAGTCGTGCATTCCATACTTGAAAAACACCCCGATGTAATCTCCTACCGTCATGAATCCGGGAGCGGCGGTTCATGGGGAGCCACCGTTGTAGACCTTCAAAGCCCGCGGGAATAATTTTACTTTTACTTTGAAATATAAGCATTGGAGGGATATACTTGGTAAAAGTTAGAAAGCCGAGGTGGTAATGAGAATATTTATAATTATGATGATATTGCTGGGGAGCGCGAACTATGCCGATGCCCAGAAACAGAGGATAACATTCAACGATCTTTACGCATATCCCATGGTCGGTGATATCCAGCTATCCCCCGATGGTAAAAACATCATCTATATGCTGACCGAATACGATACCGCCGATGGCAGTTCATCATCGGCGTTATGGATGATTGACTCAAAAGGCGGAGAACCTGAAAAGATTATAGAAGATACCATGGGCGTCTCCCATCCGCGATGGTCTCCCGACGGCAAAGATATCGCCTATATCTCCAGGCGGGATGAAAAATCACAGGTGATTGTCAGGAACATCAAGAGCGGAAAGAGCAGGCAGGCCACTTCTATCTCTACTGGAGCATCGGGTGTGGAGTGGTCTCCTGATGCGGAAAAGCTCATTTTTGTATCAAGGGTATTCCCCGACTGCGAAAGCGACAGTTGCAACAGGAAACGGCAGGAGCAACTCGATAACCGGAAGAGTTCGGGAAAGTTATATTCCGACCTGCCGGTCCGCCATTACAATCACTGGGTAGGAGAAAAGACCAGCCGGCTATTTATCCATGACCTGGAAAATGATACTGTTTACAGTATAACTCCGGGCGACTACAGAGTTCCGCCGATAGCGCTCGCGGGCGGAGGTTCATATAAATTCTCCCCTGATGGTGATGAGATATGTTTTGTTATGAACACTGACTCATCTCTGGAACTTTCAACTAACAACGATTTGTTCATAGTCTCCGCTGAGGGCGGTACATACACGCGAATCACCGGTAATCCGGCCAATGATGCCGCGCC
>WJIJ01000094.1 GCA_014730345.1 Candidatus Zixiibacteriota bacterium
TGTTCAGTTGCGGAGCGAAGCGTAGCAAATGAGCCCGCCTCGGCGGATTCAAGAACATGTTTCTTGAACTTAACATGCTTATTTTTCCTCGATAAATCGAGAAATACTAAGCATGCCACACGCTGCACCTTTTTCAACAAGGCCCAAGCGACGGGGCACCCTTGCGTCACGATCAGGGATATGACGCCACACTGTAATCCTGAGGTCTAACCCCACGGGGTCGCGCCCAATCCATACTTCATGAAGCTGTTGAGGAAACTGTAATTGTATTCCTCGGTAGGCATGAAAAACGGCATCGGGTTGTTCATCGACCCGGACTCTTTGTTGAATCTTCCGCCGTCCGCGTGGTTCTCGGTTGCCGGGGCGTAATCCGGCATATCATTTCTCTTGTTCATCATCTTATCAGACATATTTCCTCGCTTGTTATCAGTATTTAGTTCCGTTACCTTACTTACGTAATTTCCTTCTTCCGGTTTTAATTCAGTATTCATTTTCTAAACCTCCATGGCTCCATATTCTTCATGCTCTTTATCTGGCGGGTGAACTTTTTCATCCTCGCCTTCTCCTTCAACTGCGCGTTCTGGTCCTTGCGCCTTTCTATGAACTCCTGCTCCTTAAGCAGTTTAGTATAATTTTCGTAACGTTTCTCATCCAGCGAACCGTCCTCCAGCGCGGCAATTACCGCGCATCCCGGTTCGCTTGTATGGGTACAGTCACGGAATTTGCATGCTTTCGACAACACATTAATATCCTCGAATGCCCTGCTCACACCCTGGGAATCATCGCCCCAAAGTTGAATTTCACGCATTCCCGGTGTGTCGATTATCACCCCGCTGTCCGGCGTTACTATCAGCTCCCGGTGGGTCGTCGTATGCCGTCCTTTGCCATCGCGGCGCTGGTCACCCACCGCCATCCTCTCTTCTCCCAACAGCCGGTTGATTATCGATGATTTGCCCACGCCCGAGCTTCCCAGAAACGCCACCGTATTGCCTTCTTTGAGATAACGATGGAGGACATCGATTCCATCCCCGGTATGCGCGCTGAGTGGATGTATATCCAGCCCTATCGCCGCATCGCCCGCTTCTTCGATTTTCTCATCGATATTATCGCAGGCATCGGATTTGTTCAACAAAAGCACCGGGTTGGCTCCGCTCTCCCATGCTATAGTTAGGTAACGCTCCACGCGCCGGGCGTTGAACTCGCCATCGAGGCCGGTAACGATGAAAACCGTGTCCACATTCGCCGCCACCACCTGCTCATCGGTGCGCTTACCGGCGGCCTTGCGCGAGAAAGCGCTGAGACGGGGAATTATTTCCACGATTATCGCCTTGCCTTCCGCGGGTATCGTCCTCGCCGCCACCCAGTCGCCGACTGCCGGAAGCTCTCCGCGATGCCCGGCGTTAAACTGCATCTTGCCGGTAACCTCGGCATCATAATCGCCATCCCCGGCTGTGATCACATAACGGTTCCGGTATTCGCGTATCACTCTCGCCGGTACCAAACCCTCTGTGCTTATCTCTTTAAATTTATCTTCGAAGTATTTATTCCAACCTAATGTTTTCAGATTCATTGCCGTTTCCTTGTTTTGTTGCATATAAAAAGCCGCGAATATTCATCCGCGGCCGGTAAAGAAAATTGTGTAAAAAAATTGCCGCGGGTTTTGCATTATGCCCGCGGCAACAATCTATGTAAACGCCGCCCGTTGCCGGGAGGCGGAATTGTTCAGCTTAAAACTAACTCAGCGAATATCCTCCCGGAGGCATAATACAGCAACTACGATACGTTGACATACAGTTACCATTAAATTCTCCTCCTTCCGGTTTAAGTTCGTTTAGCAGTGATTACGTTATTTCGCCCAACTATGTTTCATATCGGATAAAAAAACAAGGAAAATAATTGAATTTTTGGTTAATGATACATGTTCGCATTAAGACGGTGTCCCGTCCCATTTCTCCCGGTAGACAACGTACTTTAAATATGCCACATCAACCGTGTACTCCCGCATTTTCTCCGGAAATTCAAACACTCCTTCATCAACCCGCACCCCGCCTACTGCTTCCTGCATTTTTTGCGATGCTATGTTGCTCTTATTCGGCGTTGCCACCACCCCCCGGCAATCGGTGTTTCTGAAGAGATAATTCACCAATCCCCGTTTTATCTCCGTTCCGTATCCCCGCGCCCAAAATTCAGGGAACAGCTTTACATCGGTTTCCGAAAACCCTTCATCATCGGGAGTTCCAAGCTTGCATTCACCTATCTTTTCGCCCGTATCTTTTTTCTCCGCCACCAAACGGCTGTCGTATTCGGTACTGCTTTGATTTTCCAGTTGATTGAAAACTTCTTCCCTGGTAACACGCAACCCCTGCGGAAAACCGACATTGACCATCACCCGCGGATTGGTCCACAAAGCATAAAAGAAATCCACATCGGCCGATGTGGATTTCCTTATAATCAATCTCGGTGTCTCAAAGACCGTTTCCATGAATTACAGCGAACTCCTTATACGACGTACATCCCCCGATGAGCTCGTGCGCGAATGCACCACCGGATCGCCGATATACAGAATCGACCCGCTACTGCTGGAGCTGGCATCGAGCCTTTCCTCAACCATCACCACCGCGTCTCCACTGCTACTGACCATTACCTTCGCTTCCTTGCTGGAAACACTTTTCGCGTTGTAATCACCGGCGCTGGAGATACGCACATCCTGGCGCTCTACCTCGCCGTCATGTATACTTACATCCCCCGCGCTGGAGATACGCACATCGAGTTCCCTGGCGCGGACATCCTCGATTTCAACATCACCGGCGCTGGAAACGGAGATATCCACTTCGTTGGCTTCGATTTTCTGCATCTCTAAATCACCGGCGCTACTGATTGATATCTCGAAATCATCGGTTTTGATATCATCCTCGATATAGCCGTCCCCCGCGCTGGAAAGCTTCACCGATTTAAGTTCTTTCACCGTGAGGTAATAATGTATATCCTCGGTGGTGTTGATTCCCCCGTCGCTTTCCAGTGTAATTGTCAGCACGCCTCCCCTGACCCTGACTTTGATATACTCCTGGATATTATCCTCGGCTTCGACCACGAACTTCTCCTCACCGCCGAGTTTTACATGCAATGTACCTATTGTACCCAGGTGCACTCCATCGACCCCGCTAATATTAACGTCCCTGGTAACCACATTGCCCGAACCGCGTATCTGGCTTTTGCAGGCGCAGTCGAGGGTGAA
>WJIJ01000013.1 GCA_014730345.1 Candidatus Zixiibacteriota bacterium
ATCTTTTTCTCCAGACCATTGGATTTAGCTGGCGATTGCCGCCGAAAAGCCGAAGTTCCGTTTTCGAAAAACTGTTTTTGCCATCGATAAAAAACTGTCGGCTGTAAGCCGTACTTATCGCAAAGGTCGGAGACGGGTACTTTTTCGAGAAGATGTTGTTTAATAATGGAAACTTTCTGTTCCGGCGAATAATTGGTGCGGTTCTTGGTCATTAACTTTTCCTCCTTGTTAAGCCAGGGGCTTATAAAGTTGTAATGCTAATATACAACTAAATCATTTCATGGAAAAGCCCATTTCCGGTAGAAGCAGGACAAAAAACAGGAGTAAAGACCATAATCAAGCAAACTGTTACGAGACAGGTAATTGAATCAGTTAAACGCAAACCATCCGTTATCGCTCATCCGAACAAGGGTCGTTGCTACAGGCTCCCCCGGCAAAAATCAGATTGACAGGTTATGGACGATTAGGCTGTCATCAGAATCGATAAAATATTTTAGGGATTAATGTACAGACCTCTGATAATCAGGAACCGTTATATTTTTCACCAAAATAGAAAAAGCGCTCTTTCAAACGGATGTATTCCGACCATTCGGCGCCGTCGGGGGCTTGTTTATCAATTATATTGGAGTATGCCTCCACCTGGCTGTCCAGCATATCCACCTGATGCAGGATTACCGCTTCGAGGGTCATCGGCACCACCGGCGAGCCGTTGGCAAGCTCCCCCTGGTGGGATAATATCAAATGTTTAACCTCCGCCGCCAGCCCTTCAGGGAAATCTTCAATTTTACTTACAGCCGCAGAAACCTCGTGATAACCGATAGATATATGCCCTTCCAGTCTGCCCCGAGTAGAATAATTTATTGCACCGCCTACATCCAGTTCATATACCTTTCCGATATCATGCAGAATGGCGCCGGTTAAGAGCAAATCCCGGTCGCATTTCGGATAAATCCCGGACACAAAATCGGCTATCTGGGTCATATAGAGCGTATGTTGAAGCAACCCCCCGAGAAAACCGTGATGCCATTTCTTACCCCCGGGAGCAAGAATAAATTTCTCCACAAAAGCTTCATCGGAGAAAAATGAATTGAGCAGTAATACCAGGTATTCATTCGAGATAGACGCGATTTTGTCCTGGAGTTTTTCCCACATCTTATCGACATTGAAATGCGATGATTTAAGAAACTCCTTTATGTCATAATCCCCTTCGACCGATTCTACGGAACTAACATTAAGCTGAAGTTCATTTTGATAAACGTTCACCACGCCTTGAACGGTAACTATTTCGCCGGGGCTGTATTTTTTATGCTCATCGGGAGCGCAATCCCATAATACCCCATCGATAGTACCGCTGTTATCCCCGAATTCAAAATCGAGTTTAAAACCTTTCGAATACGATTTCAGGGTGACCGAAATAATGGCAAATTGAGAGTTAATGGCGTCGCCAGCTTGTATATCCTTTATCAACTGCTTTTTCATCCGATTTAGATAATATCCGTATAATAAATATAAGTCAAGGTTTTTAGCTTGCGTTAAAGCTTATCAATGCTATTATATTGACTTACTCATGGACGAAACCGACGAAAACCACGGAGAATGATTGAAAATAGCCTACAAATACATGTTGAAGGAGCATATCGGGCCGTTCTTTTTCGGGCTGTCCACGGTTACGTTCGTGCTTATCATGGATTTCATCCTGGATATACTCAACATGATAATTTCCAAGGGATTGCCGGCATTGGTGATACTTGAAGTTTTCGTGCTGAACCTGGCATGGATGTTCGCATTGTCAATTCCGATGGCGGTATTGGTAGCCGTTTTGATGGCATTTGGAAGGATGTCCGCCGATCTGGAAATCACGGCCTTTAAAGCATGCGGCGTGCCGTTCTATAAACTGCTGATTCCGGTGGTAATTGCATCGGCTGTGCTGGCGGGGGCATTGATGTGGTTCAATGACCGCATTCTGCCTGAATCCAATCATCGGGCCCGGGTACTTATGTCCGATATCACTCACAAAAAACCGGCATGGAGCATCGAACCGGGTCTGTTTATCGATAATTTTCCCGGGTATCACCTGCTAATTCAAAATGTACAGGAGGACCGGATCCACGTGGAGGGAGTTACGATATACGAGGAAAAAGGCAGGGAAACCCCGCGCACGATTGTTGCCGAAAAAGGAACAATTGGTTTTATGGAAGATAACACGACCCTGCGGATAGACCTCCGGGATGGCGAAATACATGAACCCGATTCTGAAGACCCGAGCAAATACCGACGTTTGAAGTTCGAGGAGCAAAGCATATATATACCTGACGCGGGTAGTCAGCTGGTCAGAAGCGATTCTGAATACCGAGGGGACAGGGAACAGAGTATCGCCATGATGAAGGCCAACAACGCTAAAATAAAGGAGAAGATTGTCGATGCCCGAGAAAACCTCGAGCGCCGAATTGATAAATCATTTAAAATAGTTGAATCGGAAGAAAAACCGGTTCCCCTGTCGCGGGTTTATACAGCCGATGCCGCCCGTGCGGCGGAGGTCTTCCGTAATGAAATCAATGACCTGCGCAAACAAGCCAAATACGACATTCAAAACATCGAAGGCAATCTACGGCGTTATAACAGTTTTTCGGTAGAGATTCATAAGAAGTTCTCCATACCGGTTGCATGTATTGTTTTCGCTTTGCTTGGAGGCCCGCTGGGAGTGATGGCCCGTAAAGGCGGAATGGGAACCGGGTTGGGTTTGAGCCTCTTTTTCTTTATCCTCTACTGGGCATTCCTTATCGGCGGTGAGGAGCTTGCCGACAGGAGGATAATATCTGCATTCTGGGCAATGTGGAGCGCGAATATTATCCTGGGCGCGGTAGGTATATATCTCCTATATAAAACCGTAAAGGAATCCACGGTCATTTCGTTCAGCATAAAAGATTTTCTCTCAACACTACTCTACAGGTGGAAGAAAGTTGCGAATTCTCGATAGATATGTCGCCAAAAGGTTTTTATTCACCATGAGCTTCGCGCTCATCGCCTTTATTTCTGTATTTTTAATTGTAGATCTAATCGAGAATTTGGATAAATTCATCGACAGGGATGTGCCTGCGGATATTATTGTACAATATTACATCAATTTCATCCCCTTCATCGTGGTGCTGACCATGCCGGTAGCGGTACTGCTTTCCACTCTTTTTTCTCTCGGTTCCCTGGCCAGGAATTTCGAACTGGTTGCCATGAAAGCCAATGGTATATCGCTTTACCGGATTTTGTCTCCACTGCTGTTAATCGGGCTGTTGATCAGCGCCGGGATTTTTTTCATAGGAGATGATATCGTCTCCTATGCCAACCGCCGAAAAGCCGAGATAAAAGCCGAACATATCGACAGACGCCCGGATAAACTTAAGGCCAAGACCTCGGACCTGTTCGTGGAAGGCGAAAACGGCGCGATTTATTACATGAGAATTTACGACCCCGCGACCAAAACCGGAAGCGGAATATTAATCCACCGCATCGAGGAAAACCGGATTATCGAGACTATAGAAGCGGAAAGCATGAAATACATTGAAACCGGATGGGTCGCTGAAAACGGCACTCACCGTATCTTCGATAAAGATTCTATAGCAAGCGCCGACGAGTTCAAAACTTTCGACAAGATGGTATTATCCGAATTCAAAGAACCTCCGGAGGCATTTGAAAAGTTGAATATCAAACCGGAAAGTATGACCTTCTCCGAGCTTAAAAATCACATAGCGTTGAAACGAAAACTGGGCAAGGACACTTCGCGGGAGAGGGTTGAATTACACCTTAAGGTATCCTTCCCCCTGATAAATTTCATAATAATTCTGCTGGGAGCGCCGCTGGCTTCGAGCCCGAAAAAAAGCGGCGCGGCCCTCGGTTTCGCGGTTTCCCTGTTGGTAAGTTTTATCTACTTCACGATTATACGGGCATGCCAGTCGTTGGGGCAAAATCATCAC
Source organism: Candidatus Zixiibacteriota bacterium (assembly GCA_014730345.1). Taxonomy (GTDB): domain Bacteria; phylum Zixibacteria; class MSB-5A5; order UM-FILTER-46-8; family UM-FILTER-46-8; genus WJIJ01. The sequence goes on from WJIJ01000013.1 coordinate 3,966, forward strand.
CTGCCGCCTGTGCTGGCCGCGTGGCTGGCTAATATCCTCTTTTTCTGTATAGGAATCTTCCTGACACTAAAAGCCCATAAATAAATAAGCCGGCAAAACTCGGCCGGCTTGAAATTTATGTGATAACTCCTTTCCTCTTTCTCAAACTTTAATCACTTTTGTGGCCAGAGGTCCCTTGGGACCGTCCGCAAGATCAAATTCTACCTCCTGCCCCTTCGTGAGCGTTTTAAATCCATTACCTTCGATCTTGGAGTAATGAACAAAGATGTCCTTGTTCTCTCCGCTGCCTTCGATAAACCCGAATCCTTTGCGGTCATTAAACCACTTAACTATTCCTTTGGGCATCTAAAAATACACCTCCTTCTAACGCACGAAAGCGATACTCTTATTTCTACAGGTAATCCCAATTATTGTCCTTTTCGGGTGAGATTTTGAATACTAAGTAACATCTGTGGGTTTTCCTTCTTAATCACATATTTAATATCGGAAAAACCCAATTTTACTTGAGTAACCTGTAGAACAAAAGCGGAGGTTTTTTAACTATGTGCCCAATTCCCAGGAAGCAAGGTACTCTTTTTGCTCCGGGGTAAGTTTATCGATTTTAACTCCCATTGATTTCAGTTTAAGCGAAGCTATCTTTTCATCTATCTTCTCGGGCACCGGGTATACCCTGTTCTCGAATTTCTGCTTCCTGGTATATAGATATTCAGTCGCCAATGACTGGTTGGCAAATGACATATCCATAACCATGGCCGGATGCCCTTCGGCGCTGGCCAGGTTGATCAATCTGCCATCGCCCAGCAAATAAATACGTTTGCCATTATTCAGGTTGTATTCCTCGACCTCCGGGCGCACTTCGCGCTTGGATTTGGTGAGTTCATTTAGTCCCTTGATATCCAACTCTACATTGAAATGACCGGAATTGGCTACAATGGCATTATCTTTCATCTTCTCGAAATGCTCCTTGCGGATAACATTGATATCGCCGGTAACCGTTACGAATACATCGCCAATCTTCGCCGCCTGGGCAATAGGCATAACATCATAGCCGTCCATAACGGCTTCTATACCTTTCACAGGATCGACTTCACACACGATCACCCTCGCGCCCATGCCTGACGCGCGCATGGCCAATCCCCTGCCGCACCAGCCATATCCGCATATTACGAACCTGCTTCCGGCGATAAGCATATTGGTAGCCCGCAGGATACCATCTATCGTGGACTGCCCCGTGCCATAACGGTTATCGAAGAAATGCTTGGTTTTGGAATCATTAACCGCGATTATAGGATAGAGAAGCACGCCATTCTTCTCCATGCTTTTTAAGCGAATCACTCCCGTTGTAGTTTCTTCGGTACCTCCGATAACATTGGCGGCGAGGTTTTTATACTTGCCGTGAAGGGTCGAAACCAGATCGGCGCCGTCATCCATTGTAACCTGGGGTTCATGTTCGAGAGCCTGGCTGATATGTTTATAATAAAGTTTATTATCTTCGCCGCGGACTGAAAACACGGAAACGCCAAAATCCTTCACCAGCGAAGCCGCAACCTCGTCCTGGGTTGAAAGCGGATTGGACGCGCACAACCTTGCCTCAGCGCCGCCCGCCTTCAAGGTCCGCATAAGGTTTGCCGTTTCGGTAGTTACATGCAGACAACATGCCATTCGGAGCCCTTTCAAAGGCTTATCCTTTTCGAATCTCTCACGTATCAAACGTAAAACCGGCATATTTTTCTCGGCCCATTCTATTCGCTTCTTCCCGGAAGCCGCTAACTGAAGGTCTGCAACATCATGTTCAACCATTAATATTCTCCTGCTATAAATTCTCGTCTTTGTATTCTAAATTACGACCATGATTTCAAATCATTAACCCTGTCGGTTCTCTCCCATGTGAACTCCGGCTCGGAACGTCCGAAATGCCCGTAGGCGGCGCTGTTTTTATAAATCGGCCTTAATAAATCCAGATTGTTTATAATACCCCGCGGGCTTAAATCGAAATGCTTGCGCACAAGCTCCTCAAGACGGGTATCCTCGATTTCCCCGGTTCCTTCCGTATCAATCGCTATAGATACGGGTTGGACCACGCCTATAGCGTAAGCAAGCTGGATTGTGCACCTTTTGGCGAGACCGGCGGCGACGATGTTTTTCGCTATATACCGGGCCATGTAACTTGCCGAGCGGTCTACCTTGGTGGGGTCTTTACCCGAAAACGCTCCGCCGCCATGAGGAGCCCAGCCGCCGTAGGTGTCAACAATAATCTTCCTGCCGGTCATCCCGGTATCCGACTGGGGTCCGCCGATAAGGAAAATTCCGGTGGGGTTGATATGGTATTCGGTACCCTCGTGGAGCAAACCATCAGGTATTACCGGTTTTATAACTTTCTCAACTAATAACTGCTTTGATTCCTCGGTGATTTTTTTTCTGGTGCCATCGAGAATCGCTTCGGTATGCTGTGTGGAAAGCACCACCGCATCCACCCTGGATGCTTTACCGTTATCATAAACGACGGTAACCTGCGATTTCCCGTCTGGACCCAGCCATTCTATGTCCTTCTTTTTACGCACATTGGCAAGGTTACGGGTTAATTTGTGGGCCAGTGTAATGGGCAGTGGCATTAGCTCGGGAGTTTCATCGGTAGCGTAACCGAACATAATTCCCTGGTCGCCGGCCCCTCCGATATCGACGCCTTGCGCGATATCCGCGGCCTGTTCGCCAATTGCATTTAGCACCGCGCAGGTTTCATGGTTGAATCCGAACTTGGGATCGGTATATCCTATATCCCGGACTATTTCCCGGACGAGCCTGGCGATATCGGCGTAACCGGTAGTGGTAATTTCACCGCCGACAATAACTAATCCGACGGTTACGAACGCTTCGCAGGCAACCCGCGATTTACTGTCCTGGCGGAGAAGTTCATCAAGCACGGCATCTGAAATCTGGTCGCAGACCTTATCCGGATGCCCCTCGGTAACAGATTCTGAACTAAATACGAAGTTTGAATTCCTGAACAATTTTCCTCCTGAAATATTAAAAAGTTACCTGTATCCTATTTCTGAAGAATCCCCGACGTTGAAACTGCGGAACTGCATCCTGACCTGGGCGTATTCGCCTATTAGAGAATCCTCCATCATACAATCTTTAACCACAGAGCCCTTGCCTATTATTGAATCACGGATTATAGAATTTTGAATCACCGTATCACCGGCAATAGTAACATTGGGCCCAATAATAGAATTCTCTACTTTTACACCTCTTCCAACGAACACCGGGGGTATAATTACTGTTCCCGGAATATCAGGTCTTGAATTCTCCAATTTGCTGAGTAAATGTTTATTTGTAGAAAGCAATGTTTCCGGTTTGCCGCAGTCAAACCAGCCCGGGACATCAAATGTTTTGATGCGGGCGCCATTCTTCAACATAATCTGGAGCGCGTCGGTAAGCTGATACTCTCCCCGGGTTTTAATGCCCTTATCGACTATTTCGGCAAGGGATCTGGTAAGCGATTGAATATCCTTTATGTAATAAATCCCCACCAGCGCTTCATTCGAAACCGGCTCATCCGGTTTCTCAACTAATTCGGTAATATATCCATCCTTAACCACGGCCACCCCAAAACGGCGGGGGTCATCTACTTTATGCGTACCAATAGAGTTTTCACTATCTTTTATCACCGCGTTCAAATCTGCCCTGTAAATGGTATCCCCGAGAATAATTAATACCGATTCATCATTGAAGTATTCGCCGCAGAGATGTATAGCGTAACCGAGGCCTTTCAACTCTTCTTGTTCCACGAAGGTGGCGTTTAAATTATAATTTTCATTAACATATTTCTTAATCATATTTCCGAAGAACCCAACCACGAATATAACTTCGGAAACTTCAAGTTCCGCCACCCTGTCCAAAATATGTCCTAAAATAGGTTTCCCGGCGACATTCAACAATGATTTCGGCAATGTATGGGTATGAGGCCTCAAACGAGTTCCGATTCCTGCGGCGGGTATAACTACTTTCATTAAATACTTCCTTATTTTTTACGAAGCAACTCTACTTATGCTTCGATAATTCCGATTTTAAATAGTCTATAGGCTCGATCTTCCCAGGGTCACATCCTTTCATCAGAGCAAGGTAATAACTGGCGAAATCAATAATTTGCAACACATAAAACAATCTTTCAAGTAGAATTTTTCCAAAACTCGAAATTTCTATGACTTCAACCCCTTTTCTTCTTAAAAAGTCAGCAGTAATATCCATCCTCAGCTTTACACGGGCATGATCATCTAAATCCCGTATAAATATAGCTATTAATTTTGAAGTTGATAGGGATGTATCCTCAAAACCGACGATTTCGTTATGATTAACTTCGGGGAAGACATTGTAAAAGGAGAGGTGTTTGGCATTTTCGCACAACTGCCCTTGAAAACGGGCGGCAACCGGCAAATAAAACCTGTTAGATGAGTAAATCAATGGAAGTTTATCTTTTATCTTCACCGCGAGTTGAACCGCGGGGTTTGAATCCAGCGCGGCATCAATATTCATTTTGGCGATATTGGCATCAACGAAATCCCCGAGTTTAATCAGGGTATCTTTTTCTAAATGGCAAAAACCGAGTTTTGACATTAATATGAGCATCGGGAGGAAAAAGTAACCCAGCGCCGCCCTCGGCGCGTATCCATTAGGAATTCTGATTAGGGGAACTTTGTCGCGTACCGCCCTTTTTGTCAATTTTCCATTCGAGCTTATCGCTATAATATATGCTCCCCTTTCAAGGGCATGATAATAGGCGTCAAGGGTCTCCTCAGTTTCGCCGGAATAACTGGCGGCGATTACGAGGGTATCTTTATCCACAAAGCCCGGAATAGAATAGTCCCGGTGAACATAGATCGGTGGAATCGGCTGGGTGCACAGGAATCCCCTGAGCAATTCTCCTCCAATTGCCGACCCTCCCATACCAGCAACGCAGATATTTTTTATAAAATCCCTCTGGATTGTGCCCGGATCGAATATATAGCCTATATCGACAGCATCACGGACCTGGTTTCCAAATCCGATCAAAGAGGAATAAAGATTGGACTTATCCAGTTCCCGAAGGTTTTTAATATCAGCGAAATCAACCATTTACACCTCCGGGAGTTAAATTGGACAGCTTGAACCCTCAAAATGCTCGGTAAGATAGTTTGCCAGCAGATTTTTTAATTGCCCGGTAGATTCGGCATCCAGAGCCTTCTTAGCGATATCCTGAGCATCCCGGTAAAATATATTCCGAATAATATTCTTGATTTGGGGAAGAGTTGAATATGGAGCTGAAAGGGCGCTGGCGCCGAGCCCCACCAGCAACACGGTTGCCAATGGATCGCCGGCCATTTCGCCGCATACACTAACCGGTATACCGGCATCCCGGGCTCCTTTTATGGCCATCGCAGTCAACTTTATGACCGCGGGATCAAAACTTTCAAAAAGCTTGCTTACTATCTCATTTCCGCGGTCTACAGCAAGCGTGTATTGGGTTAAATCGTTAGTACCAATGGAAAAGAAATCAACATATTTGGCGATCGAGATGGCATTAATGGCGGCGGATGGAATCTCTATCATTATCCCGAACCTGGTCTCGGGATTGAAGGCTATCCCTTCGTCCTTCAATTCCTTTTTAACCTGTTCGAATATCTCTTTACTTTCGCAAACCTCATCAATGTTGCATATCATGGGAAGCATTATGGAAACATCGCCGTAAGCCGAAGCCCTTAATATGGCTCGCAACTGCGACTTGAAGTAATCCCTTAAGGTTAAACTTATGCGAATCGCCCTCCAGCCCAGAAAGGGATTTACTTCGAAGGTCCTCAGAGAATCCTCTATAAATTTATCCCCGCCAAGGTCAAAAGTACGTATTGTTACCGGGCGAGGCGATATTTTTTCAACTATCTTGCGATATACTTTAAACTGCTGTTCCTCAGACGGCAAACCTCCATGGGTAAAATACATAAATTCGCTTCGGTAAAGCCCTATCCCTTCAGCGCCAACAGAAAGGGCCATATCAATTTCGGATACCAATTCTATATTAGCCAACAGATTAACCCTATGTCCATCAAGTGTTGCCGCAGGTTCATCACGGGCTACCAGCAGTTGTTCCTGCTCACGGGCATAGTTTAGATAACGCTCGTTGTATCTCTCAATAGTGTCTTCTGTGGGATTAATAATCAGCTTGCCCTGATAGCCATCGATTATAGCATGGGGTTCGCCCTCAAGTCTTTCGAAATCATCCTCGATTCCCAGAACAGCGGGAATATTCAAGGATTTAGCCAATAGCGCGGTATGGGAAGTTACGCCGCCTTCGCGGGTTACAATACCGACCACGTTGCTTCCCGCAATCTGGGCTATTTCACCAGCACTCAATGCTTTAGCGGCTACGATTGAGGGTTCTTTTATAGAAACGAGTGTCTGATGGCGTAATCCGCGAAGATTTGTTAATACCTTCGCCCTAATACCATTAATATCAAAAAGACGCTGTCGGAAATACTCGTTGGTAGACTTTTTCAGGGATTCGGTTACTGTTCTTATTTCATTATCATAGGCGAATTCGGCGTTTACCTTTTCTTCACGGATACGGGATACAATACGACGGTTCATCTCCTCGTCGCTCAAAATCATGATCTGAACTTCGAGTATATCAGCCACATCACTTCCGATGCGCTTTATCATATCCCGCTTCAGACGCGTTATTTCGGTGATGGCATCGGTGATAGCGTCACGAAACCGGCGCACCTCAGTGTCGATTTCCGCCGCGTGAAGATTCTCCTTTTTAACCGGTATCTTATGCCATTTGATTACCAGCAGTTTGCCGGAAGAAATCCCCGGTGAACCGGAAATGCCATTTATGATTAATTCATCCTTAACCGTATTTATTTGATTATTTTTCGCCAAAATTCTCTTTAAACATTTGAATTATAGTTTCGAGGGCCTGCTGTTCATCAGGACCGTCTATCTTGAGAGTAATCCAGCTTCCTGTTTCAGCGGCGAGCATCATGATTCCCATTATCGACTTACAATTTACTTCAATACCGTCCTTAATAGCAAATATTTCCGATTTAAATTTTGATGCTGTGGACACAAGCATAGCCGCGGGCCGGGCATGCAATCCCAATTTATTAGTAATTTGAATTTTCTCTTCCAGCAAACCGTCATCTACCTGCCTTATGTTGTTAATATTCTATATGTTAGAGTTATCGGTTAAAGTATTAGTTTCTCTATTTTCTATAATGCGATTTGTAAAAATTCAAACTCGCGCGTATCGTTGACCGGGCAGAGCTCTAATATATCCCATAAGCTCCATTTCCAGCAGATTATTTAATACATTCGGGATATCAGATTCAACCTTTTTGGCGATTTTATCAACATGTAAGCCGGTGCTGTCAAGACACTCGTAAATCTGCTTTTGCTGACCGGAAAGTTTTTCCATGGTTTTCTTTTCAGATTTGGAAACCAATGGGATATCGATTTGATTATGCAGTTCTTCGATAATATCCTGCGCGCATGTCGTTAATTTCGCACCCGACTTAATAAGGTTATTAGTTCCGTCACTATACGGCGAATCGGCCGGACCGGGCACCGCGAACACTCCCCGTCCCTGCTCAAGGGCATGCCTGGCAGTGGAAAGAGCGCCGCTCCGGTACGCGGCCTCGATTACAGCAACTCCATGAGACAAGCCGCTCAAAACCCGGTTTCGCTTGGGGAAATTTCCTCCCACTGGCGGTGTTCCCGGGAAAAACTCCGATATAAGGCAGCCCTTTTCGCAAAGCTGACCGAAAAGGTCTTTGTTTTCCGGGGGATATATCCGGTCCAATCCGCATCCCATAACCGCCGCGGTGAAACCACCGTTTTCTACAGCGGTCTTATGAGCAATAGTATCAATCCCACGGGCGAAACCGGAGATGATGGCGAATCCCGCCTCCACCAGTTCCTGGGTAATTTTACGGGACATGCTTTTGCCATAACCCGAAGCTTTCCTGCTGCCAACAATCGCTACCGATGGCATATTCAGTCGTGATATATCGCCCCTGTAGAATAGAATTGGCGGACAATCATATATGTTCTTCAGGTTACGCGGATAATCAGCATCCTGGAAGTTGACAATTTTTATTTCTTCTTTTTCCAACGTGGCAAAAAGGGAGTCAATGATCTGATTATCATACCCCTTTTTGATAGTATTTGCCTGCCTGGCGCCGATATAGCCGGTCTGCAGAATATCTTCCTCGGAGGCTTCGAAAACCGCCTCCGCGGTACCGAAATTTTCCAGCAGTTTTCTGAATCTGATTTCGCCTATACCGGGAAGCATAAACAAACCCAGGAAATCCGCTAAACCTCTATTTTGTTTTAATGTATCAGCGTTGTTCAATTATGTTACTAAGCTTATTTACGAGTTCATCAAGTCCCGTTCCGACGGCGGCCGATATTAAAAAACACTCCATACCCTGGCCATCGAAATAGCGTAATCCTTCATCATCCTTTATACCGGTGTCAATCTTGTTAAGAGCGATTAAAAACGGCTTTTCGAGCAATGCAGGGTTGTATTTTCCCAACTCACCGCGAAGTTGATTAAAAACCGTTTCTGAATTTCCCTCGGTAATGTCGATAAGATACAAAAGTACCGCTGTTCTTTCAATATGTTTGAGAAAATTTATTCCGAGGCCCTTCCCTTCAGCAGCGCCTTCTATCAGCCCGGGAATATCAGCCATCACGAAACTTTTATAGTCACCGTATTTTATGATTCCCAAAACCGGCGACAAGGTTGTGAACGGATAATCCGCTATTTTGGGTTTCGCGGAGCTTAATCTCGAGATAAGCGTAGATTTTCCGGCATTGGGCAGTCCCACCAGGCCGACATCGGCAAGCAATTTCAGTTCAAGGGAGATATCCCGGTATTCGCCTTCTTCCCCTTCGGTAGCTGTCCGCGGGGTTTGATTAGTAGGCGATTTGAACCTCGCATTGCCTTTTCCGCCCCTGCCGCCGTGGACTACAATAAATTGCAGGCCAACTTCTGACAGGTCGGCAAGAGTTTCTTCGCTGTCCAGGTCTTTAACTATGGTACCCGGCGGTACCGGGATTATAGCATCTTCGCCGTTTTTACCATACCTGTTATTAGGTCCTCCGCGGCCGCCGTTTTCGCCTTTAAAAATCTTTTTATATTTGAAATCCTGAAGTGTCGAGAGATTTTCGTCAACAACAAGGACTACGTCGCCCCCCTTACCGCCATCGCCTCCATCAGGTCCGCCTTTTGGCATATATTTCTCACGATGAAAACTTATTAAACCATCGCCGCCATTCCCCCCCTGAACGGTTACCTCGACATAATCAACGAACATCAACTACTTACGGCCCTCGATAATTTTTTTCAGGTTGCTGGAAAGCATCTTGGAATCGATGCCTTTATTGAGGATTCCATCGTAGGCGATAGAAATCCGGCCGGTTTCCTCGGAAACAACCACCGCTACCGCGTCGCTGTCCTCGGTGAGCCCCACGGCGGCTTTGTGGCGGGTGCCATAGGACTGGTGGAAAACGGGATTCTGGGTCAGCGGCAGGGTACATCCGGCGGCGGCAATCAAGTCGCCCTGTATAATAATAGCGCCGTCATGAAGCGGTGTATGCGGGGCGAAAATGGTTACCATGGTTTCCGACGATACCGCGGCTCCGAGCTTTTTGCCGGTTTCCACAATATAGTTCAAGCCTACATCGCGCTCGAAACATATCAACGCTCCCCATTTTCTCGCGGATAGCTGTTCCACGGCGCGGGTTACTTCATCATATATATTCTTTGCTTCGCTTTTAAACATGCTCTGGAAAATACGGTTGCGCCCCATCTGCATGAGGATTCTTCTTATCTCGGGTTGAAAGACAATAACCAGAACAATTACGCCAACGGTAGCGATATTGGTTATCAGCCATTTCAACGCGTCGAGTTCAAACCAGAAAGCGAGGAAAGATAGAAGCACCAGGAAAAGGATGCCGACCAGTATCTGGATCGACTTGGTGCCTTTCATGAGGGTTAAAAGCTTGTAAATGATATAGCTTACTATCGCTATATCCAGAAGATCGATAACGGTAAATTTTAAAAAAGCTATTTGAAAAAGGTCAAACATCCCCTGAAGACCTGTTAGATTTATAAGAAGCGATTATTTTTAAAACGTCTACAGTTTCTTTTACATCATGCACTCTCAGTATGTCAACATCATTCATGGCGCAGATACAGTTAACCGCCACCGAGCCGGCGAGACGAGCTTCAACATCCCTGCCGGTTATCTTGCCAATAAATGACTTCCGGGAAGCGCCGATCAATACAGGATAACCAGATTTCTTGAACACGGGAATTGCACGCAATAGCTCGATATTGCCTTCCACAGTTTTACCGAAGCCTATTCCCGGATCGACTACAATCCGATTACGCGGTACGCCCGATTCTTCGGAATAATTTCCCCGTTCAGCAAGGAAAGTATATATCTCATTAATTATATCGTTATAACGCGGGTTTTTCTGCATATCTTTCGGAGAACCTTTCATGTGCATTAATATAAGACCGGTTCCTTTCTTGACGGCAACTTGAACCATTTTTTCATCGAATCTCAGCGCGGAGACATCGTTGATAATGACCGCTCCGGCATCGACAGCGTCCCCGGCAACCAGCGAAGAGGTAGTGTCGATGGAGATAACTGCCTCAGGTAAACATTCCTTTATCTTCCCGATAACCGGACATACCCGCCGAATCTGTTCATCCTGGGGGACCGATTCGGAACCGGGACGGGTGGACTCGCCGCCGATATCGATTATATCAGCTCCCTCTTCAATCATCTTCAGCCCCCTCTCCACGGCTTCATCCGTGGAATAATACTTTCCTCCATCTGAGAAGGAATCGGGGGTTACATTCAGGATCCCCATAATCAAAGGCCTGTTTTGCGCAGGGTTAAAATGCCATAAACCGCCGGATTTCCTTTCCGGCTTTATATTTTCTGTGCGGTTCATTGTATAGAATTATTTTCCGTTGCTGTTGATTAAAAAGAGAGCTTCTTCGCGGGTAGCGTCCTTACGGAAAGCCCCGCGGATGGCGGATGAAACTGTTTTGATCCCGGGCTGATGCAAATTGCGCATGGTCAGGCATAGTTGGACGGCTTCAGTGATAACGAAAACGCCCATTGGCTTAAGAACTTCCATGAGCACATCAGCAATCTCACCGGTTAACTTCTCCTGTATCTGGGGCCGCCGCGATAAACATTCTACGACCCTGACCAGGGACGAAAAACCGGTAACTTTATTTCTTTTGGGGATATATGCTATATGCGTTTCCCCAAAGAAAGGCAAGAGGTGGTGTTCGCACATTGAATAATACGAAATTCCACGGGCTATTATCATCTCTTCCTGGTTTTCGGCGTCGAAGACTTTTATATAATCACGGGGGTCTTTGTAAATATTGCTGAAGAATTCATCGTAGAATTCAGAGACCCGCCTTGCGGTTCCCTTCATTCTGCCGCTATCAACGCCAGAACCTAAACCGGCTACGATCTCATTGACAGCAGTATATATCCTTTTTTTGTTAACCTTGCCCCTTGTCATCCACCTTTACCGGTTCCAACGGTTCGCCTTTCATGATCTGGTCGATCTGACTGCCGTCGAGAACTTCCCGCTCTATCAGTGTCCTCGCCAATTTATGAAGAGTTTCTATATTATCCGAAAGTAATTTTTTCGCTTTTGATTCAGCTTCGAGTATTATCCGCCGGACCTCGTCATCAATTAGTTCCGCGGTGCGCTCAGAATAATCACGTTTCTGGCTTATTTCGCGCCCGAGGAAGATTTGCTCATCACGCTTGCCGAATGTAAGCGGACCGAGTTTCTCGGACATTCCCCATTCACAGACCATCTTCCTTGAGAGGTGAGTAGCTCTCTCGAGGTCATTACCCGCCCCGGTGGTGAAGTGATTGAATACCAGTTCCTCGGCTACCCTGCCGCCGAGGGTATAAACCAACCGGGTTTCAAGATATTCCCGCGAGTGAGTATGCCTTTCATCGATAGGCAGGTAATGGGTTGAACCGAGGGAAAGACCACGGGGAACAATAGTTACTTTGTGCACCGGGTCGGAACCGGGGATAAGCTTGGCGACCAGCGCGTGCCCGGCTTCATGGTAAGCAGTGGTTTTCTTCTCCTCATCGGAGATAACCAGACTACGCCGCTCGGTACCCATCATGACTTTATCCTTGGCGTCCTCGAAATCTTCCATACTGACCTTGCTCCGGTTGCGGCGCGCCGCCAGCAGGGCGGCTTCATTGACAAGGTTGGCGATATCGGCGCCGGATAAACCGGGGGTACCCCGTGCGAGAACATTAAGGTCGACATCTTCAGCCATTACTATTTTGCGGGTATGAACCTTGAGTATGCCCTCCCTGCCCTTAACGTCGGGGCTGTCCACAACGATCTGACGGTCGAAACGACCGGGACGCAGGAGGGCCGGATCGAGAACATCCGGGCGGTTAGTAGCGGCTATGAGAATTACACCGTCGTTGGATTCGAAACCGTCCATCTCTACCAGAAGCTGGTTCAGGGTTTGCTCGCGCTCGTCGTGACCGCCGCCGAGACCAGCTCCCCTGTGCCTGCCCACCGCATCGATTTCATCGATAAATATGATACAGGGAGCGTTTTTCTTTCCCTGCTCGAATAAATCCCTAACGCGGGATGCGCCTACGCCTACGAACATTTCTACGAAATCCGAACCGGACATGCTGAAAAAGGGTACGCCCGCTTCGCCGGCAACCGCCTTGGCCAGCAACGTTTTACCGGTTCCAGGGGGGCCCAGTAAAAGCGCGCCCTTGGGTATTTTACCGCCCAGTTTCTGGTACTTGGCCGGATCCTTTAAAAATTCTATTACTTCCTGGAGTTCTTCCTTGGCTTCATCGGCGCCGGCGACATCCTCGAAGGTTACCTTGGGCCGGTCACCAGTTAGAAGCCTTGCCCGGGATTTACCAAATGAGAAGATTCCCTTGGTGCCGCCTCCCTGCATTTGACGGAGCATGAACAACCAGAAAAGTATCAATAATAGCCAGGGCAGTGTTGACAGTAGGATCGATGCCCAGTTTATGCTAACAGGTTCGGCGCTTATTTTTATCTCCGCCTGACGCAACTTAGTAACCAAATCGGGATCATCGAAGGGAATATAGGTTTTAAATTTCTGATATGTCCCCTTCCTGCCGTTGACGACAGCGGTATAATCCTCGACGAATTCGCCTTGAACATCTTTTTCGATAAATTTCACCTTGCTGATGTTTCCGTCCTCAACCTGTTGCATAAATTCTGAGTAGTCGATATCGACAACTTCTTCCTTGTTGCCGTAATAAAGCTGTACGAACAGGACGGACAGCAATATGATCATTGCCCAGAATGCCAGCGTGCGGCTTGTTTTTTTCCAGGGCATATCGGGTTTGGGGCCGCCGCCGCTTCCCGATGATTTACCGCCGTCTTTAGGTTTAAAATCCATCCGAGGTTTCTTGTTGTCGTTCTGGTAATCCACGTTATTGTTTTTTCTATTATCTTCCAACATATTACAACCGTGCTACGTACGGCAGATTACGGTATTGTTGATTGTAATCCAAGCCGTATCCTACTACAAATTGATCCGGGATATCGAATCCCGAATATTTAATTGGTACTTCTTTCTTCCTGCATTCTTTCTTATCCAACAGGACAACGAATTCCAGTGATGCCGGGTTCCTTGTGCCCAGGTTATCAAGTATATAAGTTGTGGTAACTCCGGTGTCGATTATATCTTCGACTATCAGCACATGCCTTTTTTCTATATTCATGGTCAGATCGGAATTAACGCGGACAACTCCCGAGCTGGAATCATTATCGTAACTGGCCAGGCTGAGGAAATCTATCTGGTGAGGGATGGATAATTTTCTTACCAGATCGGCAAGGAAAATGAAAGAACCCTTTAATACTCCAACGAGTATAGGATTTTTGCCCTCATAATCCCGGTTTATCTCTTCAGCGATTTCGGAAACCCGTTTATCGATATCCTGTTTGCTAATTAAAACTTTGTTCTGCATATTCAAATTTAACCGTATCCCGCGTGTCAGAGTCTATCTTAAATTCTTCGGATGTTCTCAATCCAATAAGCCATGCTATCCTGCCGCCGCTGGTTAGAACCAGGCAGGACGGCTTTAGCATAGAGTTAACGCCGTTTTCGGCAAGAAGGTCCATAATTTTTTTATGTCCGTCCATGCCCAGGGGCTTAATTTTATCGCCCGGTTTTACAGTCCGTATCTCGAGATTTTTGCCCAGCTTGTCCTTATCGAAATAAGCTATATTTCTATTATCGTTCATGTATTCGAATTTCTTCGGTACAAATCCGATTATTCTGCTATTAATTGAAAAACCCAGTTCGCTATTGCTATAATTTCCCGGTACAGTTATTTTTTTTCGAAGATTAACTGATTTAAGCTTTCCGAAAACAACCCTGTTGCCGCTAATTTCCGCATAAGCTCCGGCATGAAAAATGGTTTTACCATTGCTCTGCCTCGCACACAAATTTAAAAAAGAATTAACTGATTGGTAATCAGGCGGATATGCTATTCCGGTAATTCCTTTTATTATCTCCCGGGTCAAATTCCTTTTTATTATATTATGATACCTCAACAATTTCTTTAAATCAAGAACAATTTTAGACTTATCCCGTTCGATTAACGATTTTTGAAGGGCCTTTTCGGTTTCGCCGTGAACAAAATCCTCGTATTCCGATGAAATTTTCGATAAACGCTCTATTGAATTATCGAAATTGGGGTTAAATTCCTTTTTGATTTCCGGGATTAGTTTATTACGTATGCGGTTTCTGGTATAAAGTGATTGAAGATTGGTTTTGTCCACCACATAAGCAATCCCCTCGCTTTTAAGCCAACCGGTAATTTCATCTTTAGAGAGGAAAAGCAATGGCCTGATGAAATTATCCCGAACCGGCTTTATACCGGACAGTCCGGAGATTCCTGAACCCCGGATAAAATTAAACAGAACGGTCTCGATATTGTCATCGCGGGTATGTCCTATCGCAATTTTTGTATATCTTTTCTTTTCGGCAATACTATAGAGGAAATTATAACGGCATTCCCGGGCCGCCTCTTCCAGGGTGAGGTCGTGCTTGTCAGCGTAAGCAGGTACGTCTATAGTTTTGCCATAAAAAGGAATCCTGTATTTCCGGGCAAAATCTTTGACGAAAGCCATATCTTTCCCCGCCTCGGAGCGTATTTTATGATTTAGATGGGCGAATCCAAGTTCTATTGCGGACACATCCATAAAACGCATTAATATAGAAGCAAGAGCAATGGAGTCAGGTCCGCCTGAACATGCTACAAGCACCTTTTCCCCATTAGCTATAAGTCTATTAGACTGGATATATTCTTGCACTCTGGTGATTAAATCCGGCATTCTGACCTTGTTAAATTCGTTTTAATCAATAGTTTTACGTAACTTTTGCCAATAATGTTCGAAAGCGGGGTTACTAAGGTCCGGAACGCGGATTCAGCTTTGATCATTAAGCTCTTTTTGAAAGTAGTTTTCGAAAAACGGAAATATGCGCGGATCGAAAGCGGCACCCACCTCTTTTTTCATCAGTTCGACCGCTTTATTGAACGGCATTGCCTTGCGATAATCCCGGTCGGAAGTTAGCGCGTCAAAAACATCGGCGATAGCCATAATACGAGCCCCCAGAGGGATTGATTCGCCGGAAAGCTTTTGCGGATAACCGGAACCATCAAATTTTTCGTGATGAGAGCCGGCAATGAGAGGAATATCCTTAAATTTCCGCTCGAAATGCATCTTGGAAAGAATCTCCCGGGTTTTAGCGGCATGGGATTTCATCTCGAGGTATTCCTCATCGGTTAACTTCCCGGGTTTAGTTAAAACTACGTCTTTTATGCCTATTTTGCCATAATCATGCAAATATGCCGCTATGCGCAGTATTTCTATCTGGGCCTCGTCGAGACCCATCTCCCGAGCAATACCGCATGAGTACTCGGCGACTCGAGCGGTGTGACCGGCAGTGTAGGGATGTTTAGCATCGATGGTGGCGGCCAAAACCTCGACCATGGAATTGAAAGTCCGCTTTAACTCCTCATATAAAAGGGAGTTTTCGAGAGCATTGCCGGCAAATCCTGAAAGGGCCGACAGCAATTGTTCATCATCCCTGCTGAAAACCCTATTTTTGCTGTTCAGTACCTGAAAAACCCCGATAATATCGCCATTTATATTTGTCATTGGACCGGCGAGAAGATTCTCGGTTTTATAACCGGTTGCCCTGTCGATATCCTTGTTGAACCGGTTGTCGGCATAGGCATCGGGGACATTGATTATCTCACCTGTCGCGGCAACCGCGCCGGCGATTCCTGTATCTGCCGGTATTTCAATGCGCCCCTCGCCCATGGCGGCGCGGGTCCAGAGCTTGTTTTTGCCAGCATCAACAACGAAAATCGAGCACCTGTCGGCGTTCAGGATATCGGCGGTATGGTCGGCAATGAGATTGAGCAGTACGTCGATGTTTAAAACCGAACTGAAGGCGCGGCCCACTTCCAAAATCAATTCCAAACGGTCGCCGAGACTTGGGATTTTAGTTTTCTCTACCATTGTGTCTTTTGCCAGAGGCTTTTTCCTTTTTCTCGATAATAAGTCGTATTGAAATTATCCGCTGACCAGTTATCTTATCGACGATAAATTTAAGGTTATCCACCTGGACGGTCTGTCCTTCATCCGGAAGGCTCCCCACCTGGTCATATATAAAACCGCCGAGGGTTTCAAAGGATTCGCAGGGCAGATTGATTCCGGTTTTTCCAATAAGCTCTTCGATGCTCATATTGGCATTGACCAGGTATTGATTGTCCTTGATCTTTTCAATAGGCGGGAGTTCTTCATCGTATTCATCCTCGATCTCGCCCACGATTTCCTCGACAATATCTTCAATCGTTAGTATTCCAGCGGTTCCGCCATATTCGTCAATTATAACGCTGAAGTGAGATTTAAGCCTTTTCATGTCCCGAAGAAGTTCATCCACCTTTTTACTTTCGGGAAAGATAAGGGGTTTGCGTACAAGATCATGGAGGGCAATTTTGCCTTCGATCAGGTCATCGTAATTAAGAAAAACATCTTTCACCAGTATTATACCTAAAATGTCGTCAATATCGTCATCAATGAGAGGGAACCGTGAATAACCTGTTTCGTTGACAATTTCACGGATATCATCGACAGTATGATTTTCCTTGATAAAGGCAATATTGATGCGTGGAACCATGATCTCTCTGGCGATGGTATCTCCAAGTTCGAAGATGGAGTGAATCATCTCGCGCTCATCTTCAGCGAGGTCAATATCCCCGGAACTCGACGCCCTCTCCAGGGTTTCCATCATCTCTTCTTCGATATTTTGAAGCTCTTCGTCGGTGTCGACTTTAGCGCCTAAAAGCTTGCGGTTGATATACTGAGTTACCCTTTTAAAGATACTGCTCAACTTTATCCTACCATTTTTAAATAGCGTTCCTGTTTTTCGAACATTTTATTATTATCATCGGCATTTTCATGGTCATATCCAAAAAGATGCAATAATCCATGTATAATGAGCCTTTTAACCTCGGTTTTAATGGAAATACCCAATTCATTGGCCTGTGAACGCGCCTGGGGCAGGCTGATATAAATTTCGCCAAGTAAATCGTCGTCCATGTTAAAGGAAATCACATCGGTAACCGAATCAATCCCAAAATACTCCTTTTTCAATTTACGTATTTGTTTATTATCAGTAAAGATAATATTGACATTAATTGGGGAAAATTTTTCAAGTTTAAAAATACGCTTTACTATACGGCGCACTTCCTTTTTGGTAATTTTATAGCTTTTATCCTGAAGAAAGACCTGGATACTGGATTCAGCGCCGGTTGGCATCAGATCGCGATCTCCTCCTTTTCAGGGTACTCAATTCTCCTATGGAAAATAGCGGAGAGTATGTATACAAAGCTGTCCTCTATCTTGCTTATATCCCTTAAAGTTAAATTAGAATCGTCCAACTGGCTTGTTTCGATCTTTTCGTGGATAATTTTCTTTACCAGGCTCCTTATGCGAGCGGGTTTGGGATCTTCGAGGGTTCTCGAAGCGGCTTCCACAGAATCGGCGAGCATAACAATCGCGGATTCCCGGAAATTTGGTTTGGGGCCGGGGTATCGGAAAGATGACGCTTCTTCCTCGCGGGCACCCATATCCAATGCCTTTTGATAGAAAAAGCTCATTACGGAATCGCCATGATGTTGCTCGATGAAGTCGATTATGACCTGCGGCAAACCGGCGGCCCTGGCCATCTCTCGGCCTTCCTTCACATGGGATTCGAGGATGAGCGCGCTCATGGATGGAGTCAGTTTTTCATGCTTGTTCTTGGCTCCCATCTGGTTTTCGACGAAATATTCCGCTTTAAGGGCTTTGCCAATATCATGGTAATATGCTCCGACCCGAGCCAGAAGGGAGTTAGCGCCTATACTTTTAGCGGCTTCCTCCGCGAGGGTACCCATAATTACCGAGTGATGATATGTACCGGGGGCTTCCAGGGAAAGGCGTTTCAACAAAGGCCGGTTGAGATCTGAAAGCTCAAGCAGGGTGATATCGGTGGTTATCCTGAAAACGGTTTCAAACAAAGGCAAAAGCGCGATAGCCAGCAACGGAGATATAAATCCGTTGAAACCGGCATAACCAACCATTTCCAGTATTTTCTCAGCCGGCTGTAGTTTCAAAGACTCCACGAGATATACCGAGATGAGATAAGCGCCAACCGTGTAAATAATCGGCCGGTAGAAGTCCGTACGGTGCCGGACCTTTCGTACGCTGTAGGAGCCGACTGTTCCGGCGATAATCGAGATAAACATTATGGAAAAGTCGAAATTCCTTAATATCCCTACCAGTATAGAGACAACAAACGTAATTAAAAGACCAACTTCCACATCGAATAAAATCGTCAAAATCATCGCCGACAGGGCGACCGGGATAAGGTATGGAGGCAGGTTCCATTGAACATCAATCAGGTAGGTTATGAGCACCATAAAGACAAAAATCACTCCAACCAGCAACATCTTCAAATCGGAATAGTAAATATCCTTGCGGAAATAGCGCATAAAAGCGGCGATAAATCCAATGAGAAACGAGATAAAGACAAATCTTGCAATTATAGGAAGCCATCTTGCCGTCGCCCTTTCGCTTCCTTCTTCAGAACCCTGAATACTCGCCAGGGAACGAAGTTTTTCGACATGGGCCTGGTTGACACGTTCATGTTTTTTGATTATCCGCTCATCCTTAAGGACTATACCCTTGTAAGGAGAGATATCAGCCAGAGCCGCTTCTTTCGCCTGCTCGGTCAGGTCGAGGTTGAATTTTAAGTTAGGACGTATCAGGAATTCAAAGACAGAAGTCAAAGCTTCGGCGACATTCTCCTTGTCGGTCGATTCGGTGAACTTTGTTTCGGCGAGATTGATAATCGAAGGAATATCGTTCACCTGCGTGCGCGGAACGGTGATATTGGAACCGTCCTTGACAATAGTAACCAGCCTGTTTCCGGCGAGAGGCACGTTCCGGAGGTTATCTACAACACCGGTCTCCATCAGATTGGACACTAACTCCTTGACTACCGGTTTCTGCTGTTTGACAATTCCCTTGTTTGCCAGGAGGCGGGCCTGGTCAGGGGTTAGCCCCGAATATATTGATACAAAGGTTTCCATGGAACGGGGAGTCCTGCGCCCGGAACTCAATTCCTCGAGGTCCTCGAAAAATTTATCGAAGGATTCGATGACTTCATCAGTAATCCCACTATCATAAACAAGGAATGGAGACAGACGATTGAGTTCATCCTGTCGTTCGCGTTCCATTTCCTCGTCGGTTTTTAGAATGTAGAAATCTATAGGGGCGATTATATCCTCGGTGGCGATTTCGCCCAGTTTAGGGGCTTCCAAGCGCACGTAGAGCGAATCGGAAGGAAACAGGATTGTGGTTCCAGCGGCTATTACGAAAGCCGCGATAAGTTTATAATAGGTTCTTTGGAGAAAACCCTTAACCGCCTTGCCGCTTTCCTCCAGCCTGAAACCATTGGATGATTTACGTAAATGACGTCCCTTTTTCCGGTTCATACTGATTACTTATCTTTCCTTGCGTCCCTGCGCTCTTTTTTCATTTCATGCTTTTCATAAGCTTTTATGATATTCTGTACCAACCGATGACGAACAACGTCCTTTTCGCTCATATGAATGAATGCTATACCCTTAATGTTTCCCAGAATTTTCTTGGCGTTAAGCAGTCCGGATGTTTTTGGCTTCTGGAGGTCGATCTGGGTAACATCGCCGGTAATGACCGCCTTGGAATGTTCACCGAGCCTGGTAAGGAACATCTTCATCTGTGCTGTAGTAGTATTTTGTGCTTCATCAAGTATTACAAAAGACCTGTTCAAAGTCCGTCCGCGCATGAAGGCAAGCGGGGCGATTTCTATAAGCCCCGTCTCCATTAATTTGCTGATTTTCTCGCCGGCTATCATATCGTGCAGTGAATCATACAGGGGTTTAAGGTACGGGTCCACTTTAGCCCGAATATCTCCGGGAAGGTACCCGAGAGATTCGCCCGCTTCTACCGCCGGCCGTACCAGGACAATCCTGTTGACTATTTTCTTTTTGAAATACGCCACCGCTTTGGCCACGGCCAGGTATGTCTTACCGGTGCCCGCCGGTCCGATGGAAAATACGATATCATGATTTTCGATGAGGTCAACGTATTTTTTCTGGCCTACGGTTTTGGGTTTAATCTCCTGCCGGGTAGCAACGCTGGTTATTACTCCTTCGCTTCCTATAGTTTCATAAGGTGATTTCTGCCCTTCCTTGACCATGGAAATCGAGTAAAATACATACTGTTCGTTCAACTCGCCTTTGTCTTCAATATAGCTTCCGAGGTCGATAATAACGGATTTAGCCCGTTCAACATTGTCGTTGGAACCAACGATTTGCAGAAGATCGCCCCTGGATATAACCCTTACATCGAGTTCGCGCTCAATTATAGCGATGAACGAATGTTTCAATCCTACCAATGCCCGCAGGTCTATATTGCCCACGTCAACATTAGCGGTAATTATATGTTCGTTATTAATAGAACCTCCGTCCTATTCATCCACTATTTTTAAACCTAATTCTTTCAACTGCCCGGCATCGATCTCCGACGGTGACTGGTCCATAAGCGACTGCGCCGCCGTTGTTTTCGGGAACGCGATAACATCGCGAATCGAATCCGAGCCGGTCATTATAGCAATTATTCTATCGAGTCCCGGGGCGATACCGGCGTGCGGCGGCGCTCCGTACTCGAGAGCTTCCAATAAAAAACCAAACATTTTATCGGCACGTTCCCTGGATATCCCCATCGCTTCGAGGATTTTCTCCTGGATTTCCCGCCGATGGTTCCTTATACCTCCGGAAGCTATCTCGGTTCCGTTTAATACCAGGTCATACTGGTATGCCCGGATATTCTCCCATGGATGGCCGGGCGACCCCGGTTTTATTCCGGTAGAAAATCCCTCATCCAACAGGTGAATATCTTCCTCGTAAGGAGCCGTTACTATGTTATGCATGGCATCGTAACGGTTTTGGTCGGCATTGAACTCGAAAAGTGGAAATGTATGTATCCAAAGAAACGCCCACTTGCGGTCCATGACGACATTATATTTGTTTGCTATGGTCCTTCGCAGGGAATCGAGAACAGCGCATGTATTCAAAAAGTTATCGGCGGCGAAAAAGGCAATGTCTCCGTTTTTCAACTTGAGTAGTTCGGATAGAGAACTAATTTCGCCTTCACTCAGGAATTTCGCTATCGGCGAGCGAATACCGTCATCGGTGAGGGCGATATAGGCAAGCCCCTTAGCTCCAGCTTTCTTGGCCACGGTTTCAAGTTCGGAAATTTCTTTGCGGCTGAGTGAAGCACCGCCCTCGTATTTAATAGCGCGCACCTTGCCGCCGTTTTTCACGGTTTGGGCAAAAACTTTAAACTCGGAACCGGCGACAATCCCGCTTACATCGGAAATTTCCATCCCGTAACGGATATCGGGTTTATCGCAGCCGAACCTTTCCATAGCTTCATTATACGACATTCTTAAAAAGGGGGTTTCGATTTGTTCATCGAGAACTCTTTTGAACATGTGAACCATTACGCCTTCGGCAACCGACCAGACATCCTCCTGGGATGCGAATGACATCTCCATATCAATCTGGGTATGCTCCGGCTGGCGGTCGCTACGGAGGTCTTCATCGCGCAGACATCTGGCGAGTTGGAAATATTTATCGAAACCGGCAACCATCAAAATCTGCTTGAACAATTGCGGAGATTGAGGCAGCGCGAAAAATTTTCCGCGATTATTGCGGGAAGGAACTACATAATCCCGGGCACCTTCGGGCGTGGAACGAATCAACATAGGGGTTTCAATCTCCACGAATCCCTGCGAGTCGAGGTATTCCCGGGCGGCCATTGCGGCTTTATGACGTAATAGCAATTTATCGCGCAAAATAGGGCGCCGCAAATCAAGGTAACGGTACCTTAATCTTAAATCCTCGGAAGCGTCTACGTCGTCTTCAACTAAAAACGGCGGCGTTTTAGATGGACTCAGTACCTCGAATTTATCAACTATTACTTCAATATCTCCCGTGGGAAGCTCTTTATTCTGCTGGCCTTCCGGACGTTTGGAAACTGTTCCGGAAGCGGCCATCACGAATTCGTACCGGAGTTTGGACGCTTGTTTCATTAAATCTTCGGAAAGAACTTCGGGATTGAAAACGACCTGGGTAATTCCATAACGGTCGCGCAAGTCGATAAATATGAGTCCTCCGTGGTCGCGCCATGAGTTAACCCAGCCGTTTAATATTACTTTTTCCCCTTCGTTTTCGGCGCGAAGTTGTCCGCAGTTATGAGTTCGCTTAAATTTAGTAAAATCAGTCAATTTTCACCTTTCGATGTGGCCGTTATTCATGGAATATCCGGTATTGATTCAAGCGGGTACTCTTTTTGATCCCCGGTGGCCATATTTTTTAACCCGTATACGTTTCGATTTATCTCGTCCTCACCCAGCATCACTACTGTTTTTGCCCCCGACCTGTTGGCTTCCCGCATCTGGGCTTTCAACGAACGGCCTAAAAGTTCGATCTCAACCGATAAACCGGCCTTTCTAAAGTTTTCGGCAAGCTCGAATGCTTTAGTTAGTATCTTTGTATCCAATACGGCAATGAAACAATCGATCCCGCTATCCATTATTTCATCACGCTTGTTTCCGTCCATCGCTAATATAATTCTCTCGATACCGGCGGCGAAACCGAAGGCCGGTGTCGGTTTGCCTCCGAGTTCTTCGACAAGCAGGTCATACCTGCCCCCGCCCGATATAGAGTCCTGAGCGCCGAGTGATGAAGAAACTATTTCATAAACGGTGCGCGTATAATAATCGAGCCCGCGAACTAACCGTTCGTTTATTTTATACTCAATCCCTATTGCGTCCAGACCGGCTTTAACGCTCTCAAAATGTTTCTTGCTGTCTTTATTCAAATGCTCGAGTATTGAAGGGGCATTTTGCATCTCTTTGCGGCATTCCTGTCGTTTGCAATCAAGAACCCTCAACGGATTATTCTCATATCTTTTACGGCAGTCATCGCAGATATTATCCAATCGGCTCTTAATATATTCTTTCAGGCTTTCCTTATAAACAGATCTTGATTCGGGGTCTCCTATAGAATTAATCATCAATTGGGTATCGTTTATACCCAGTTTTTGGAGAATACGCACATTGAGAACTATTCCTTCTACATCGGCAAACGGAGAATCTGTTCCTAAAACCTCCAGTCCAAACTGGTAAAACTGCCTTTTTCGGCCTTTCTGGGGTTTTTCCTGCCTGAACATAGGGCCAATATAATAAAGTTTGCTCAAAGGCGACTTCGAACCGAGGGAATTTTCTGTAAAAGCCCGGACGACGGAAGCCGTACCTTCGGGTCTGAGGGTGATACTCCTGCCACCCATATCCTTGAATGTATACATTTCTTTGCTGACTATATCGGTGGCCTCGCCGATACCGCGGGCGAAGAGTTCAGTATATTCAAACATAGGTACAATAATCTCATTGTAGCCGTATTGAGACATGGTCTGGTGAACCACATCATAAAGATACCGCCACAGCCGGCTTTCCGGCGGGAGTATATCATCTGTGCCTTTAATCCTTTGTAGCGCTTTCATAATAATAGGGATGATAATAACGGTTATTAGAGCATGTCAACAATTATCGGAGTTCTTTTTAGCCGCCTTTTTCGACCTGAAATCTGCCCAGAGTTTAAAGGCTACGATCGCAAGGATTATACCTGTAACATCGGCGGCGAAATCCCAGAAATCCATCTCCCGGTTTGGTACGAAATACTGGTGTAATTCATCGAGAGCCGCGAAGCTGAAACCATAAAGGACCAAAACATTGATTATCGGATACCTTCTGTCTACTTCAGCGGCTGAAAACGCCCTGTACCAGAGAATACCAAATATAAAATAAGCAATCATATGCAGAACTTTATCACCTGGATCGAAACCTACTGGAGGAGTTTTGATCTGGGGCAGAGAGGAAACATAAATTATCAACGTTGAATACGCGATTGCCGGCAGATAAATGTAAATAAATCTCATGTACAGCAAGTAAAACCCTTCAAAATTATGAGAAGGAAGTTAAACGTTGGAAATTACGGTGTCAAATAAAAACTAAAAAAGCCGGTCCACCCGGGACCGGCTCATGATACACTACAAAGTTATCCGAAGATCTATCTTTTCTTCTTGGTAGTCTTTTTCTTCTTAGCCGTCTTTTTCTTAGCTGTTTTCTTCTTCGTCGTTTTCTTTTTGGCGGCTTTTTTCTTTGTAGTTTTCTTTTTAGTAGCTTTTTTCTTAGCTGTTTTTTTCTTCGTAGTCTTTTTCTTGGCTACTTTTTTCTTGGTGGTTTTCTTCTTCGCAGCTTTTTTCTTAGCTACTTTTTTCTTAGTGGTTTTTTTCTTAGCCGCTTTTTTCTTTGTCGCGGCTTTCTTTTTGGTTGTTTTCTTTTTGACCAAGGCGTTACACCTCCTCCAATGGATTAAGGGGTTCTATATATAAATATAACTGTATCATTTAATCTCCCTTTTATCGTAAATCGAGTAATTTCCCTATATAAAAGATTACAGTCTTCGCTATGTTTACAACCCCCATCACAGCCATTAGAGGAGATATAATCTTTAAGTTCAGTCAGTATCAATTAACAATTCCGTTTTATGCTAACTTCCTTTCGGCAAAACATATACACCAACTAACATTTTTTGTCAACCCGTTTTAGCCCAAAAAACTCAAAAAAATAAAAAAAATTGAAAAAATTTTAGACTCGATAACAATGTTTTTGAATTAAGACATTATTTTATCTCTGGAGATGTTTCCAAAATATAATCAGAAACCTCATCAATAACGTTCGTGAATTCCTGATCGTGTTTGATGAATGGTATATTCAACTCTTCTCTGACCCTGCTAACCATCCACTCGATATAGTTAGAACTCTTCATCGGCCTGCGGAAATCAATTGCCTGAGCGGCGGAAAGCATTTCAATCGCGAGCACTCTCGAAGTATTAATAAGGATATTCCCCAGTTTTAAAGCCGAAGTGGTCCCCATTGAAACATGATCTTCCTGGTTAGCCGAGGTCGGTATTGAATCGACGGAAGATGGATGCGCCAGGACTTTGTTTTCGGATACCAGAGCGGCGGCAGTTACCTGGAAAATCATGAAACCTGAATTTAATCCGCTTTCTAACGCCAAAAAGGGTGGTAATCCGGAAAGATTCGGGTCAAGTAGAGCCGCTACCCGGCGTTCGGATATATTTCCCAACTCTGCTACAGCCATTGAAAGATAATCAAGAACCAGCGCTACAGGTTCACCATGAAAATTACCGGCGGAAATAACTTTATCGGAACCGGCAAAAATCAATGGATTGTCGGTTACGGAATTCGCTTCCACGGTGAGAGTATTCAATGCGTAATCTACCGCGTTGCGAACAGCGCCGTGAACCTGGGGCATACACCTGAACGAGTAATTATCCTGAACCTTGCCGCAATTCCTATGAGAAAGATTGATTTCGCTGTTTTTCAGATAACGGGAGATATTTCGGGCAGTTTCTCTCTGGCCGCGATAAGGCCTTAAATCCGAGACACCGGTATATGCTATCGTGGCTGAGCCAAGAATGCCATCGGTTCCAGCCGCGCCAATAAGGTCAGCCCATTCAACGAGCCGGGAAGCCAGGTAGATGGACTTCAAACCGAGGGCGGTCATAACCTGGGTACCGTTAATAAGCGCCAATCCTTCTTTGGGACCGAGTTTCAATGGTTTCAACCCCGCTTTTTTCAGCGCGGTGGCGCCATTCAATGTCCGGTTTTTGTATTTTGCCTTTCCCCTTCCTATTAAAACTAAAGCGAGATGCGCCAGCGGGGCGAGATCACCGGAAGCGCCAACCGAACCTCTCGACGGAATCACAGGATGAACACCGGCATTGAGCATACCTATCAATGTATCGATAACCTGTTCGCGAACTCCCGAATATCCCTTCGCCAGGCAATTAGCGCGAAGAAGTATTACTCCCCGGGTTTCCTCTTCTGATAGGGGTTCACCAACTCCCACGGCATGGCTTAAAAGCAGGTTCTCCTGCAACTCCTCGAGCTTGGAATCATCGATTCTGACGCCGGCAAGTTTACCGAATCCGGTGTTGATTCCATAGACCGTTTCTCCCTTCTCAACTATTGAATTCAGATAATCATTGCACTTTTTAACATTTTTACGCGCTTCGGGGGAGAGTTTTACCTGCTCATTATCATAGATAACCTTGATGAAATCATCAATATTGAGTGAATTACCATTAATGGAAATCATATTGTCCACCTGTCCTTTCAATCTACACAATTTGTATCAGATATATTTATCATATCAACTGGAGGAGGTAAATATCAATATAAATTTTACCGGTGGAGGATAGAATTGAAGATATCTACTGATTCGATTAATACGGGTTTGACCGGGAGGGACCTGAGAAACGATTTACCATAGGACTTGGTATAGATACGATTGTCGAGTATAACCACAACACCCCTGTCGGTGGATGAACGAATCAGCCTTCCGGTCCCCTGGCGGAACTTCAGAACAGCTTCCGGCAGGCTGAAACTGAAGAAGGGATCGCGTCCGAGAGTCTGGATGTATTCATTCATAGCCTGAACTACCGGTTCGGAGGGCACCGCGAAGGGAAGCCTGGCGATAAAAAGCACTTCGAGTTTCTCCCCGGGGAAATCTACCCCTTCCCAGAAACTATCGGTGCCTATTAAAAGGGCGGGGGATGACTGGTTGAACAGACGCGCTACATTTTCGGCGGAACCATGAACTCCCTGCGCGTAGACACTGTATCCCACTTTGGATAGAATTGGTTCCATCAGGTTGTAAAATGAATCCAGCTGGGCGTAGCTGGTAGTGAGAATCATCATATTTTTTCTTAAATTCAAGGCAAATTCGCCCAACATCTCCGCGACCATGAATGCGAATTCCTGATTATCTGGATGCGGAATATAGCCGGGAACATAAACCCGCATCAAGGAGCGGTAATTGAATGGAGAAGGATAGGATTTTTCAATTACTCGCTCACTATCGATCAAGTCCAGGCCGAGTTTAAATTTAATATTATCGAATGATTGCTCGCCGCGGAGGGTGGCGGAGGTAAAAACTGCTGAATCGAGCCTGCTCAGGACATGATCGCGCAGATGTTTCCCCGAATTAAGGGGCACTGCCCGGAAAAGCCCGGCGCGGAACCTTCCGCGTCCCATTTCGAACCAGTAAACCCAGTCGCTTTCCTCGGCAAGGGCGATTTCGCGGAGGTTGTTACAACTTTCTTCTATTAATCCAGACTGCAGTCTTAAGAGATCAAGGCTTTCCATGGAAACATCCTCCGCATCGAACCTGTTGGAGACGTTTTCCGAGAACTTCGAAAGCTCCTTATATAGATTTTCGGCTTCATCAAGGAGCGGCCCGGCGGTATTATTAATATATGACTGGAAAGAGTCGCCATATCTGAAGCGCACCTTGATACTGGTCGCTTTTTGATTTCTGCGGTAATTTTTCTCGATTTTGGAAGCATTAATGGAAACGCCTTCGAAAAAGTTTCGCATGGCCCTGGAAACCGACTTGCGCGTATTTTTTAAATTATTAATTACGGATAGATATTTCTCATTCCCCCTTTGGGCGAGCACCGTTTTACTTATTTGAGATTCGATGGATTCGAGGATACCGGAGCTTTCATCGTTTCCGAATATCAAATCAAGGCTGTTGTTAATGGAAAATGTTGAGAATTCCATACCCATGTATTCCCGGGCTACCGAATCGAGCTGATGGGCTTCGTCGAAAACGCCGGTTGCGAAATTATTGAAGAGTTCGGTCTCGGCGGAAAGGTCAGCGAAAAACAGATGATGGTTGATTATAACTACAGATGATTTCTGGGCATCCTTTCTGGCTTGGAAAAGGAAGCATTTCTTGAAAAAAGGGCATCTTTGAGCCGTGCAGAAACCATCGGAAGAGGAAAAACGCCGCGAATAAAATTCGATACCGGCTCCCGCCTCGTTTACTATCTCGTTAAATTCCCCGGTTTTTGAATATTCGGCGAATGTCAACAACGGCAGAGTTCGGGGAATTTCTTCGGGCGCGACCAATCCTGAACCGATGGCTAAATTGTAAAGTTTCAGCAGGCAAAGGTAGTTAGCGCGCCCTTTGAGCATGAATACTTTCAAATCCCTGGGGAAATAATTGAGCAGGAAAGGCAGATCTTTGCTTATCAACTGCTCCTGAAGGTTTTTGGTGCGGGTGGAGATAAATATCTGTTCTCCATTCAGCGAAGTAAGCATAGCCGGCAGAAGGTACGCGAAAGACTTCCCGGTTCCCGTACCAGCTTCGGCGATGAGGAATAAATTATCCCTCATCGCTTCAAGGGCGTCCGAA
>WJIJ01000095.1 GCA_014730345.1 Candidatus Zixiibacteriota bacterium
GCTGAAGGATCGGGATGTATTGCTGACATATTATTCCTATCCCCGGGAGCATTGGCAGTCATTGAAAACCAGCAATCCGATCGAGTCGATCTTCGCTCCGGTGAAACTTCGCACCAACGCCGCCAGACGCATTAAATCGCCCCGCTCAGCTTTGTACCTGATATTTCAATTGATAATCAGGGCACAGAAACGATGGCGGAGAATCAATGCCCCGGAATTAGTAGAGATGGTGATTAATAAGGTCGAATTTGAAGATGGAAAAGAGGTTAAAACCAAGAACAAAAAACAAAGAAAGGTCGCTGCTTGAAAATTAATTTTACACAACTATTGACATGAGCTCGTTTGAGAAAATACAGAGGTTGTATAATTACTATAATAGTTAATCATTATAAGAAAATTCTTGACTTTTTTGAATACTATTATCTAACTTTGACCTCGGCTTCCAACATCATTTGAGTCGATTAAGTATTTCTTTAATTATGAAGCCATTTTCCATCAAATGATAAAGGGGTATTTTAAACTAAGTAATAACGTTAAACCAGCTATGGAGGTGTGTTATATTATTTCAAGTCTAAACTGCATTTTGGTAAAAGGGTTTTAATAACTTTAAAAAATTTTAAAATAGGAGAGGTTCAATGAGAAAATTAACGGTATTGCTAATATCCGTGTTTTTCGCGGCCACGGCGATGGCCGATGAGACCGTGGTGCCATTCCAGTTTGAAAACTCGTCATCGAATCCATTTGTAAAAGCAGATCAATTTGCATTCCAAATGGAAAAAATTGGTGAGCCGGCATGGCATGGTTTAAGCCGGATGGCAAAGGATGAAAGGGAAAATTCCCAGATCAGTATCGAATACGGATCTAACGTCTCTATGGAAGCTATTCAACTAATCAATAATATTCAGCAACTTTGGAATAGCGGCCGGTATGAAGACGCACTCTCACTATTTTCGGAACTGGAAAATATCACGGATATATACGAACTCTCTATTTCCAATGAATGGAAAACGCCGATTCCCACAGCGGACGACCAACTCTGGGGTCCGGATGTAAGAATTGGCAACAGGGTGAATATCTATGATAATGAATTTGATATACATCGCGTTACCAACCACCTTTTTGCCATATTGATGTATCCCTCCGGAGGCAATTATTACTGGTCTGTAAATATTTCATCTAATTCTGGTATAAGTTGGGTGGAAACTTATACCTGGTGGGCTGGATACTATATACCTGATATGAGCGCTTCAATAGTCGGAGACTACTGCTACGTAGGGTATATAGGCGGTACGTATTCGGAAGACGCCCGCTTACGCCGTTTTAACACGTCAGATGGCAGTTCAGCGCTTTTCCCGGAAGGATCAGAGTGGATAAGCTGTTTCGGGACATTATCTCCCATGAAGGAAATCAAATTATCTTCAAACCAGGACTACTATAATAATAGGCTTTATTATGTTTCGCTTCTTGAAGATGGTAATGTGGGGTTTTTCTGGAACAATCCAGCAAATATTGATTGGACGGAGGTTCCCACGGGGATTTGGGATGCCGACCGAGGGCTCGATGTAACTTCTAACGAGGGATACTCAGATTACTATACTTTTATTTCTTATTTAAATGAAGGTGATTCTGTAAGGGCGTATGGCGGCTCTGGCTCCTCTTGGACTCATCTAAAAAGCTATTATACTGGAAGCAGTTATACAGATATGACCGCGATAAGCGCATACCGCGATACCGTCATCTGTGTTTTTGATAGTCACAATGGATCAAACCTTTTTGTGTACTATATGGCCAATTACAGTGGTGGAAGCGGGACCTGGTATTTCGGAAGTTTTGATAATATCAATACAATATCCGAAAGCCCCGATGTTACAGCCAGGGACGGTGGAGGCCAGGGGGTTGTCTATCGTTACTACACTACTCCAAGAGAAGAACGTTTTGTGTGGAGAGATTATTACGGTTCATGGAGCACTCCTCTCTCCATTGCCGATAACGCTCCATGGTGGAATCAGCCGAATATTGAATATATCGGCAACAATGATTTCGGAGTTGTGTACCTGTCATGGCTGACCCCATACACTCAGGCCGCATATTTTGACCGGTTAAGCAGAACACAACACTACCTTGATATCAGTATGGTCAATAACGGGCCGGATCCGGTTTATTCAGGAGGTCAATTTAACATTACCGGTACGATTGGAAATACCAGCGGTTATTACATCTTCACGGATGTCTGGTATGGAGTTATTTACAATAATACCTTTTTTGAACAGGGACATTTCCTGAATATCCCCTTGAATCCCGGCCAATACATAAACGCGTCATTCTGGCAGCAAGTACCCTCTTACGCGCCAACGGGAGACTATTTATATATTTCTTACTGCGGAAACTATGCGGCTAAAACAGTATGGGATGTTTACTGGTTCACCTTCAGTATAATCCATTCCGATGCTGAAGGCGGTTTCCAGGACTGGAAGCTTAAGGGCGGTTTCTTCGACGAGGTAAGTACAACTCCCGATGACTATAACCTGATCGGTAGTTATCCTAATCCGTTCAACGTTTCAACCAGCATAAGTTACACAATTCCGGTGCAGTCAGATGTCAAGCTTGATATTTATAACGTGCTCGGTCAAAGAGTGGAAACACTTGTCGATGGTATTCAGAATGCGGGCGAACACGTAGTTGCTTGGGATGCTTCCGCCTATTCCAGCGGTTTATATTTCTATAAACTTACCGCCGGGAATAAAACTTTTACTAAAAGGATGACCCTGCTGAAATAGCAGATATTTACCGGGGAGGATGAAAATCCTCCCCTTTCCATATTTAATATCATCACAAAACCCGGCTGAATTTATTTAAACTAACTTGATGATGAAGTAGCCTGTGCAGACCCGTCTTACTAATACTAATTGCCCCCGAATCACGACCTACCGTTCATTGACAGAAGCAATTAACTGCAATTCTGTTACCCAACCCCAAATTGTATTCTATCGAACCGGTTAAAATCTCATCCCGGCCCGATATCCGAAGCGGTTCCATCATCATCGGTTATCCGCGGATTGCCGATATCCTTCAGCCTGGAATCCGGCTTTAAACGGAAATCAGTACTGTCCGCAGGATTGGAGAATTCAGGTTTTGTGGAAACATTGCCGTATATTCCGGTCAAATCGGGTAAATCCTGGTAATCCCCGGCCTTGTTGTTCCATACGTTGTTGTAAGAAATCTCGAAATCGGAAAGGCGCAGTTCGATTTGCTTAAGTGAATCCTCGGCGTAAGCCCATATCCCCACGCAGGGGCAAACCCATTCCTTGCGCCAGCCGTTGTCGATGACGATGTTATTGGTGAACCGCCCCTCGCAGTCGCTTCCCCATACCGCCATCCCGCAGTTTCCGTTGCGGGCGACGATATTATCATGGGCATCCATCCATGATGTTCCCGTGGCGATAATGCCCCAGCCGAGGTTATCGAAAACCTCGTTTTCCCGGGCGACAACCCGTGTGTCGCCGAACGAACCGATTCCCTTCCAGTAACCGGAAATACGGTTTCTCTGCACGATAGCCGCCGCGTCCCAGGTAACGCCGATGCCCACTCCACGCCCTTTGTGAATTATATTATCGGAGATATATGCGGTCGCCCCCCGGTAGAGAGCGATGCCGTCCCATCCGTTATCCTCGATTAAATTATCTATAACAAACAACTCCGATCCTTCCCGCCCGAAAATTCCACCGATACCAACGACCACCGATGTATCCCTGTGGGTGTTGCCCTTGACGGCGCATTGGGTGATGGTAACCCGGCTCCGGCGCGCGACAATACCCGCGTCGGTAGCCGCGCCGTCGGCATCACGGATACCGCCGGTAACGGTCATGCCCGTTAAAAGAGTAGGAGTCGAGTTTTCGATATAGAGCCCGTAACCGGCATTGGTAATCAACACCGTTTTATCCATACCCGCGCCGATCAATGTCAGAGGGGTATTACGTATGGAAAATCCCGTGGAAGCTTTAACCTCCGTTCTATGCATCTCGCAGTTGCCGCAAAGGTTTTCGGTGAACGGCGATGGTATCGCTGTGTACTCGCCTTCCGCTATAATCAGCGTATCGAAATCGGACGCGTAGTCTATTGCCTGCTGGAGAAACCGGAATGGATCGCCGATTGTCCCCGAACCGCGCTGGCTGTCGATATCATCGACATAATATGTTTCGGCGTAAGAACTATGGGAGGTGAACAAACTAAATGCCAGGATGAATACCGAGATGAATCTCATACTGATAGCTCCTTAAAAATCAATAATCCCTTCCGGCCCGGAAGATATCATTCTCAGAATTATATAAACCGAATACGATAGCCAGCAGGAATATCAGGTTGCGCCCCACCGTTACCGGGTCATGCTGAATCTGCTTGCCAAGTATCAAGAAGATGATAAGCAATCCAGTCAGGAAGTAGAACAGCCTGTGTTTATAACCGGTAATTAAGCCCAAACCGAGAATCAATTCGATAAATGGCAGACAATAAATAAAAACCTGTACTATAAAGAACGGTTGAAACACGCCCTCGAAACTTTCAAGTAAACCTGAGGTTACCGCTGAATATGAGAAAAGTTTTTGTAATCCATAAAAAGTAAAAATTACCCCTAAACCCAGGCGAAGCAGTAATCCTGCGTAGGCCTTGCCTGCTTTTATCACATCTTGTGCCATATAAATCTCCCTCTATATTACATCCATTTTTTTCTTTTAAAATATATCCACATTATAATTATAACGATAAGTATTGCCAACATGAACACGAAAAACCCCACACGGTATTCCAATCCCGGTATGTAGACGAAATTCATCCCGAAGATTCCGGTTAACACGGTCAAGGGAAGCATAATGGTGGCTACCACCGATAATGTTTTCATCACCTGGTTCATTCGGTTGGACAGTATGGTCATGTACGATTCCAGCGCGCCGGTGATTACGTCGCGGTAAGTGTCTATGGTGTCGGCGATGCGCCATACATGATGGAATACATCGCGGAAATAAGTGCGTACTTTCGGCGAGATGAATGACATCTCCTTCGATGAAAGTTCCGAGAGAATATCCCGCTGGGGATTTGTGCTCCTCCGCAAGGATATCAATTCCTTTTTAAGCCGGAATATTTCCTGAAGGCCGACATCGTCGAAATGCTCAAATATGCGGTCCTCAAGCGATGTTATCTTTTCCTCGAACTGGTCTATAATCGGAAAATAGCGGTTGACCACTGAATCGAGGAGTTCGTAGAGGATATAATCAAGCCCCTCTTTGAATGCTTTGGGCTCTTTGGTGAGTTTGTCATATAACTCATTAATTGAGCGGAGAGGTTCGGCATGCACCGTGACCAGGAAATTCCTGCCCAAAAAACAGTAAAGATTGATTAGATCCAGGGCTCGGTAACCGGGGTTGAAGTTGATGGCATCGAAAACCACGAAACATGATTTTTTGTATATCTCCACTTTTGGAAACGCTTCCTCATTGAAACAACTTTCGACCGCCAGTGGATGCAGGTAGAGATTCGGCTGGATCAGATCGGCTGTTTGCTGGTCGATATTTTCAATATCGATCCAGATTCGTTTATCGCCCTGGTGGTCCCATTTTCTTATGGAATCAAGATTAGTCTGCACAATGCTGTCATCGGCGGGGTTGTAGAGGAGCGCGCGTATCATGGAATTAATAATAGCACCATGAAAAGCATAAGTAAAGCGAATTTGTGATAGTAAAAAGTTGCCGGGTTTGCCGGGAGATATGGAGAATTAATTTCAACAATGTTATCCGTTTAATATAAAATTATTACCGAATCGATTTTAGAAAATGTTAGTGAGGTCTTAATCACATCCTCCCTCTTTCCCATTGACCAATTCTCGTCGATGGTCTATTATTACATTATGCTGAGTGCGTGGAAAATAATTCTGCTGTAAATATACGGAGGTTGTTTTGGATCCGGTTCTCATCGGCTTTATCGTCTATCTAATCCTGATACTTGTCGTCGGTTTCATCACCGTGCGTCTCAC
>WJIJ01000096.1 GCA_014730345.1 Candidatus Zixiibacteriota bacterium
GGAATCAATGCCGGACGTATGGGGATTATCCTATGCCCGGCCGATTCGGCGAGGGAGTAACCGTCTCCCGTGGAACCGGTTCCCGGGTAGGACATGCCCCCGGCGGCGATTATGACCTTCGAAGCATGAAAAGATTGACCTTTTATTGTAATGACCCCGGTAGCTTTATCATTCTCGTATATTATTTCCTTTACTCCGGTGGAGGTCCTGATTTCAACCCCGAGTTTTTTAACATGACTGACCAGTACGTTTCTAAGCGCTACGGCGTTTTCATTCTCTGGGAAAACCCGCCCGCCCCTTTCGGTTTTTGTTTTAATTCCAATCTCGCTGAACAGCTCTACCAGTTCTTCGGAGAAAAACTCATTGAATGCCTGCCTCAGGAACCTGCCATTTTTTCCAAAATGCTCCATGAATTCTTCGACAGGGGCGATATTGGTAAGGTTGCAGCGCCCCTTACCGGTTATACCCAGTTTAAGCCCCGGCACCCGTTTTTTCTCCAGTATGACTACTCTCGCGCCGGAGCGTACCGCCGACAGGGACGCCATCAATCCGGCGGCTCCGCCTCCGATGATAAGTACGTCGTAGTCGCTCACTTTTCAACCCGTATGAGCTCAATCTCGAAGATTTTATTCCATAGTTTTCCGGTTACGAACAGCCGGTTGGCATCCCGGTCGTAGGCGATACCGTTGAGCACGTCCTGCTCGCCGGAACCCCGCGCGTGGGATGCCAAACCGGAGAGGTAAATCCAACCGGTAACTTCGCCTGTAAGGGGATCGATCCGCGCCGCTCGAAAAGACGGCCAGAGGTTGGCGAATATTTCGCCGTTGATATACTCGAGTTCGTTCAAGCCATAGACGTCGGAACCATCGGCAATTACCTTGACCTTGTCTATTTGTTCAAAGGTTTCGGGGTCGAGGAAATACAGGCAGGATCTGCCATCGCTCATAATCAGCTGGTCGCGGTCGTAGTCGTATGTTATCCCCCAGCCTTCGGTGGGATATGAAAACTGGCGGATAAGCTCCAATGTTTCGCGGTCGTAAACGAAGCCCGTGTTGGATTGCCATGTCAACTGGACTATCTTGTCGTTATAAACGGCGATACCTTCTCCGAAAAGGCTGTCGGGCAATCTGCGTTCTTCAATGATTTCACCGGTTTCCAGGTTGACCACTCGCAGGGCGGATTTTCCGTATTGACCTGTACCTTCGTAGAGGATGCCATCATATATAGTTAATCCCTGGGTGAAAGCATCGGCGGAATGCGGATATATATTGACAATGCCATAAGTAAAGGATGGTATTGGCGGTTTTTTGCTCTCTGATGAATCCGAGCATGAAACCGATACCAGACAGTTTATTGCCAGAATGATAGTTAGCGTAATGCTTTTAAACCGAAGCACAATATTAGTATTCGATTACCGATTGAGTGGTTGAAACGGCCGTGTTACTCCTTGACTAAAAGCACGTTGATCGCCTTTACGATAACTTTGACATTATCGCCTTCCTTTATGCCCAAATCTTCAAGCGATTCGACTGTCATTACCGAGTTCATCGTTGAGTCTGAAGGAATTTCCAGCTTAACCTGGCACATTACATCGCCTTTTTTAATGGAAGTGATTTTGCCCTGAAGTTGGTTCCTGGCTCCGTATTTCATCTCTTTCTCCTTGTTAAATTAAATTGATAGGCGCTTTTTTGACTATTACATAAGAGTATCGACTTTCATTAAATAAGTCAATACAGAAAAGCGGGCAAAAAAGGTATTCCAATTTCTCAAATAATCTCTTATCCTTATCATAGTCCGGATTATTAAAATCGTGAGGTTGTTATGAAAGCGTCAAGTAATACTATAGTATTGGCTCTCTTATTGTCCTTATTCGCCGGGAGCGCGGTAGCCTGTACGAGTCTGCTGGTTTCCCGGAAAGCTTCGGATGACGGCTCGGTGATGATTACATATACCTGTGATGGTGAATTTCACCCCCATCTCGAATATCATCCAGCCGCCGATTATCCCGAAGGCGATTCGCTGGAAATTACCGACTGGTATGGCAATGTGCTGGGAAAAATCCCCCAGGTCAGGCATACGTACGCCGTGATGGGGCTTATGAATGAACATCAGCTGGCCATCGGGGAGACTACTTTCGGCGGCAGGGATGTACTGAGGGATCCCGAGGGATT
The DNA here is from genome assembly GCA_014730345.1 of Candidatus Zixiibacteriota bacterium. Lineage (GTDB taxonomy): Bacteria > Zixibacteria > MSB-5A5 > UM-FILTER-46-8 > UM-FILTER-46-8 > WJIJ01. The sequence continues at coordinate 2,172 of WJIJ01000096.1, forward strand.
ACTTCATTACTGGGACCTGATGATTCTTGCCCTGCAGAGAGCGCGCACAGCCCGGGAGGCTATCAAGGTAATAACCGGTTTAGTTGAAGAGCATGGCTACCGTTCCACCGGGGAGTCATTCTCCATAGCCGATGCCAAAGAGGTATGGATTATGGAGATGATAGGGATGGGCCCCGACAGCAAGGGAGCGGTATGGGTGGCGCGTAAAGTGCCCGATGGATATATCTGCGCCCACGCGAACAAGGCCCGAATAGGCAAGTTTCCGCTCAATGATAAAGATAACTGTATGTTTCACAAAAACGTGATCAGCTTCGCGGTGGAGAAGGGTTATTATGACCCGGAATCCGGAGATGAATTTCATTTTAACGAGGCCTATGATCCATCAACCCCTAAAAATTTGAAGTGGGGCGAGGGACGGGTCTGGAGTATTTTCCGGAGGGCGTCCCCATCGCAGAACTTCTCGCCCGATTATTGGCGAGGCGTTAAAGGGGCGGAACGGTATCCATTGTGGATTAAGCCCGATGATAAAATTTCTTTTTCCGGCGTACTCGATTTGATGCGCGACCATTACGAGGGCACTCCTTATGACATGACCGTGGGAGTTGATGCCGGCCCCTATGGTTCACCGGAGCGCTGGCGTCCCCTCGACTGGACTCTGGATAGTACGGTATTTTACTCATGGGAGCGTCCGGTATCGACTTTTCATACCGCCTTTTCATTCGTCTCCCAATCGCGCTCATGGCTTCCGGATGGCGTGGGCGGCGTTTACTGGTACGGACTGGATAATACATACACAACCTGCTATATGCCCCTCTATTGCTGTATAACCGAAGTTCCGCATTCGTTTACCGTTGGAGGATTGAGTGATTTCAGCTGGGAATCGGCATGGTGGGTATTTAATTTCGCGGCTAATTTCGCCAACCTGAAGTATTCATTTATGGTCAAGGATATTATCGCTGTTCAGGCTCAAATAGAAGGGGGTTTTATCCGTATGCAACCGGCGGTCGAGGATGCCGCGGTTAAATTGCTAAAGGAGGATAAAGACTTAATGGTCAGGTACCTTACCGATTATTCGGTACGCGGGGTGGAGCAAACCGTTAAGAGGTGGAGAAAACTTGGCGAGGATTTGATTGTCAAGTATAACGATGGTTATGTTAAGAACGAAAAAGGCCGCCCAACCGATGCCGGTTACCCGGAGAGGTGGTTGAAAGATGTAATCAAATTGCGGCCCAGGCAATTTGTTATGCCTGAATGGGAGGATAAAGAATGATAGTCGGGGGGAAAAGAGGATGATTAAAAAATGCGACTGGTGTGTAGGCAATCCGCTTATGGAACACTATCATGACACCGAGTGGGGAGTTCCGCTTCATGATGACCGCAAGCTATTTGAGTTTTTAGTGCTGGACGCGATGCAGGCCGGGTTGAGCTGGCAAACCGTTCTGAACAAACGGGAAAATTTCCGCAAGGCATTCGATAATTATGATATAGAGAAAATTGCCCGCTACCGTCAACCTAAGATCGAAAAACTGCTTCAGGATAAAGGTATAATCCGCAACAAGATGAAGGTGAACTCGGCGGTAACCAACGCGAAAGCGTTCCTTAAGGTAGTCGATGAATTCGGCAGTTTTGATGAGTTTATCTGGGGCTTTGTTGACGGTAAACCAATTGTAAACAAGTGGAAAACCATGCGGGAAATACCCGCGGAATCGGAGGAATCCCACCGGATGAGCAAAGAGTTAAAAAGGCGGGGGTTCAGTTTTGCGGGTCCAACTATTTGTTACGCTTTCATGCAGGCGGCCGGGATGGTAAATGACCATATCGTAAGCTGTTTCCGCTACCGCGAAATCATCTAAACAACAAAATTTAAAAACTCCATGCTGACGGGAACAATATTAGTGTAAATCAGTTTGAAAACTGATAAAACTAATAAGCTATTGGGCGGAATCTAATACATAGAATGGCATTTACATGGAAAAACAGGTATCGAGACATAGAGTCAGGAAAAATGTAGCGCGTGAAATTTTGGAGAACAGGGATTGGGCGAAGTTAAAGGAATGGGCGGTTGAATCGCGCAATATCCGCGCGTTGCTGTCATTGACTTTTGACGCGGATATGCTTGTGCGCTGGAGGGCTATAGAAGCTATGGGGATTGCCGCCGAAATTCAAGGGCGTAATGATATGGAAAACGTCCGGGAGATTATTCGCAATATTTTATGGATGATGAATGACGAATCGGGCGCGTTGGCATGGCATGGTCCCGAAACTATTGCTGAAATTTTGTACAATATTCCCTCATTGATTAGCGAATACGGTAAAATACTGGGGTCATTCACTGAAGAGGAGCCTTTTGAGCGGGGCACATTTTGGGCAATAGCCCGAATCTCCTTAAGGAATAGTAACTTTTATCAATTTAAGGTCGACGAATTAATTGAAGCATTGGATAATCCGGACACAACAATAAAGGGGTATTCACTACTTGGTTTGAAATGGCTTGATTACCGGGTAAATGGGACCAAACTCGGCAGTCTGCAAAATGATAATTCGCAAGTTTACATCTACAATTTCGAATCAGGGAAATTAAAGCGGAGCGAAATTTCGAAAATTGTACAGTTTTATTTGAATCATATCGACTGGAAAATGGTCTAATAGTATGAATTCGAGAGAAAGGTGAGATAATGTTAGCGATTACAGATAGTGCAAGCGAAAAACTAAAAGAAGCGATGCAGTCCGAGCAGGCAAAGGGCAAGCACCTCGTGATATATTTCGCGGGAGCCGGGTGAGGCGGCCCCCAGTTAGGAATGGCTCTGGATGAGTCAGTTGAGGGACTGAATATGTATGAATCTAATGGCGTAGAAACGTACATGGACCCCGATCTATACAGTCAACTTACCGAATCGGGCACAATTCAGATAGATTTTATCGAAGACCAATATGGCCGGAAAGGATTTACAATAAATACTGGTTCCGGAGGTTGTTGCGGTTAGGCGACACAATGCACAAGCTGAAAGCCCGGTCTTGTATTCCAAGGCCGGGCTTTTATATTGCATCGCGGTCAGGCACTTCTGACGTCCCTGTCATTTCTCTCCTCCGCACCCTATCCGCGATGGAATCTTATTTATTTCATAGACATTTGCGGCGACGACTGTTGCATTTGAGGCATACCGCCGCGAAGCATCGTTTGTAATACTTGCGGATTTTGGGCCTTTGATAGCGCGTCTTCCGGGGTGATTATATTCTGTTTTACCAATTTCGCCAACTCGTTATCGAGAGTTTGCATACCAACCTTGGATCCGGTTTGCAATATGTTGCCCATCATCTGGGTTTTGCCCTCGCGGATGGAACTCTTTATGGCGTCGGTGGCTACCATTATTTCCATGGCGCATACCCTTCCCCCGCCGACTTTAGGAACCAGGCATTGGGAGATTACCGCGCCGATGCCCATTGATAACTGCATCCTTATCTGCTGTTGCTGACCATGGGGGAAAACATCGACGATACGGTCGATGGTCTGAATGGCGCCGGTGGTATGCAGTGTACCGAAAACAAGATGACCGGTTTCGGCGGCGGTTATGGCCAATGAAATCGTTTCCAGGTCGCGTAACTCGCCTATCAGGATAACATCGGGATCCTGCCGCAACGCCCGGCGCAGTCCTTCGGCGAACGATGCCGTATCGGTACCTACTTCGCGTTGATTTACATAGCTTTGCTTGTCCTGGTGGATAAACTCGATAGGGTCCTCGAGGGTCAGGATATGGGTTTCCATGTTCTCGTTTATATAATCGATCATCGCCGCCAGCGTGGTTGATTTACCGCTTCCGGTGGGACCGGTTACCAGAACCA
>WJIJ01000097.1 GCA_014730345.1 Candidatus Zixiibacteriota bacterium
CTACCCTAATTGACGGTCATGTTGACGCCGGAAACCACACCGTGAACTGGGATGCATCCACCTATTCCAGCGGCGTGTACTTCTACAGCCTCAAGGCCGGCGACTTCAGCCAGGTCAAGAAAATGATGCTGGTGAAGTAAAAAGTACAAACATTTACTATTTCCTGTCACCGAAGGCTTGCCCTCCGGTGAACCAAAAGTAGCCGAAGGCTTGCCCTTCGGCTTTTTTAATTGGCGGTTTATTCGAGATAAGGGTTTCGAAATCCCAGCTAATCCATTATATTATCAAAGCGGATCCAACGGACTCCAACGCGCTAAATGGATTATCATATACCGGAACGGAGATACCCTATGCCATCACCCAAACATAGTACCAGATATTGGGGGGTTATTTCATGGTTAACTGGTTTTTCGGCTTTCATCTGGATACTCTTAAGGAGCGGTCTTAATCCCAGGAGATTGACCTATCCATGCCAAAGGGCGGCAATGCCATTGGCTATAAACTGGATCTTAGCAATAGCAGCCTATCTCGGGGGAAGTCTTCTGATAAAAAGGTATGCTAAATTTGCCTTTATTCCTGTGGTGGTAGCCGGCGTAATATGGTTTATTGGCGCTGTACCTGGCTTGTTGCAGGCTGATACTGATGATATCGCCTCATTACCCATATGGGAAGTCGATGATCCGGTCTCGACCGTTTTCGTAATGGACTCAATCCCTCTAACATCAGGTTCGCTCGCTCCGGGGGACACGACAGTTCCCGATGAGTACCTGGTTGACCCGGCAATCGATACGATGTTAATCATGCTGGATGCCAAAGGTATCCACTTCTACCGGACAGCCGAGAACCCCGATGGAATAGTTGGCGCGGACAATGTTGTAATACTCAAAGGAAATTTCCAATGGCGCAGTAGAAACACTACCAGCACCGACCGTATCAAAGGAATTATTAACAGGATTTTCGATCACCCCGATGGATTTACAGGTGAAGTAGTTATATTTGACAATACCCAGGAAATTGGCACCGGAATCAACCACGACGATAATAATTCCGAGGATGAGGACCAGTCGATACTCGATGTTGTGAGTACTTTCAATAGCAAAGGTTACCCGGTATTCTGCATTGACGGCAAAACGACGTGGGATGATGTTGTATCGGAATACTCCAGCGGCGATTATGGCAATGGTTTTGTCTACGAACCCGAGACAAAAATAACATATCCCAAATTCAAATCACCTTCGACAGACTATTTTATTTCATTCAGGCATGGAATCTGGGATTCTCTTAATTCCGTTTATAATTCTGAAAAACTCTGTATTATAGATTTCCCGGTATTAAAGGCGCACAGCATGGCCGGCGCGACAATCGCCGTTAAAAACTGGATCGGGGTAATGACCACCGCGTATGCCAACGAACGCTATGGCGGCTGGGATCCCATGCACTATGATTACCTGTTTGCGCCTTACGCGCTGGTATCGCGAATAATGGAGGTTACCTATCCGGATTTAACCATAATCGACGGTGCATGGACTACCACTTACGGCCCCAATAACCTGTACTGGGTGGTTAAAACCGACATGCTCATCGCTTCGACCGACCCGGTAGCCGCATCATGGTATGCCGCCAAGCATGTACTTACGCCTATTGCCCGTTACCCGAATAGAACCAACCCGGATCTGCCCGGTAGCGATTACAAGTATTGCCTTGATAACTGGGCTAATTATTTCCGTGATTCGACAGAGTTTCCGTGTGCGCGGGATTCATCGGAAATATCGGTATATAACAGGAACGTGCTATCTCCGCCTCCTTTGGTCGATATCGAAATGTCTCCCGATAATCCCCCGGTAACCGTACCTGCGGGAGATTCATTTTCATATACTGGTATGTTATCAAATAATGGCAACGAAATCCTACAGGGCGATGTATGGATTATGGTTAGAAATCATCAATTCGATGAATATTATGGACCCATGAGCCGATATAATAACATTCAATTACAGGCTTACGAGAATTTGATTATTGATGGAATAATTCAGAATGTTCCTTACTATGCCCCATTGGGGATGTATGATTATATCGCCTACGCGGGTATTTACCCCATTGTGAAACTGGACTCCGCGTTATTTCAGTTCGAGGTTACTACGGCAGTTTCAGAAGGAGCCGATGAATGGATTGTTTCCGATTGGTTCGATTGCGAAAGAAATCAGATTGCATCGGAAATTATTCTTTCTAATAATTACCCAAATCCATTTAATCCCGTAACCAAATTTGAAATCGATTTGCCAAAAGCCTCAAAAGTGACTCTAAGCGTATATAACATGATGGGGCAGGAAGTAGCTTCCCTCCTGGATGGCTTTTTAGACGCGGGCAGACATCAGATCAAATGGGATGGGTCGGCGCATTCCAGCGGAGTATACTTGTACCGGTTAAAAACCGGTGGTTTTGAACTGACCAGGAAGATGGTTTTACTGAAGTAGGATGATTATCGAGCAGGATTTAATGAAAATGGCGTCGCGTGCGGGGACGCAACGCCGCTTTTTTGGGCGTCGCGTATGGAACGCGACGCGAATATCTAAGCTAAAATTCGGAAATCAGACTTTTGAAGAGGATGGAATCTCTACGATGCGCCTTTTCCGGTTAAAACCGCCGGAATTGTGCGCGCGAGTATCTTCATGTCAAGCCAAAGGGACCATTTATCGATATATTCCAGATCGAGCCGTACCCACTCATTGAAATCGGTGATATTGTTTCGTCCGGAAACCTGCCATAGACAGGTTATTCCCGGTTTCACTGAAAGTTTTCTCCTCTGCCAGTTCTCGAAACCGTCAATTTCGGTTTGCAATGGGGGACGGGGGCCAACCAGCGACATCTCTCCCCGGAAAACATTTATTAGTTGCGGCAGTTCATCGAGGGAATACTTGCGCAGGAATCTGCCCACACGGGTTATACGGGGATCGTTTTTCATTTTGAAGACGATCCCTTTCATCTCATTTTTATCCATAAGTTTTACTTTGAGTTTGTCGGCCTGTTCAACCATCGAGCGGAACTTGTAACCGATGAAATTCTTACGGTTATGGCCGACAACTTTCCACCTGTAAAACACGGGGCCCCTGCTGTCCAGCTTTATGGCTGAGGCAATAATCGCGAAAACCGGTGATAACAGGAGAAGGGCAATACCCGAAACAACAATATCGAAAATTCGTTTTATGATAACCATATCCATCCTGCGCTGTACTTTTGAGAATGTGAGGACCGGCGCGCCCAGTACATTGTTCGCGATAAATGTTTCAGAAGTATTCAGGAAATCGGTAGTTAAATGAGCGGTGATTCCCTGTTCCTGGCAATCGGCAACCAATTGTTCGACCTTATGCAGTGATCTTGTGGGCAGGGCTATATAGACCTCATCGACAGGACTGCGATTCAGTATTCTGGGTAAAATACTGATGTCTCCAATGACCAGGTTGGATTTGCCGTTTAATGGGCGGTCGCCATTTTCGCTGATGAAACCAAGCACATTGATTCCCCATTCGGAGTTTGCCTTAGCAAGGTCAAAGAATTCGCATGCCTTATGCCCGGTGCCTACAATAATTATATTTTTCTGGTCGTAACCTCGGGCGCGAAAATGGTGCAGGGCGCTCAGGATAACCCTCCGGAAGAGATAGAGTAGCGCGATATTAAATCCGGCGAATAGCAACAGGATTCCGCGTAGTTCAATTAATGGGCCAAGGTACATTAAAAGGGCGATAAAAATGCCCATTGAAATGAAGACAGGTTTAGCGACATTCAAAGCTATGAAACGGAAGTTTTTCATGCGGTATGAATACGCATGGGGAGATTTGAGTAAAATCAAACCCCAAATCGGTATAATCGCCAGTAGCAAATTCAAATGGTTATGAAACAGCACCACTATATTGTGCGGTTCGGCAGAAAACGTGAATTCAATTAAGAACGCGCTGATATACGCTAACACGGTCAGTGTCAAATCGGCTGTCAAATGGAGCCTTTTAAACATCTGCAGTTTCTCTTTGATCATGTCATTGCCCACCCTGATTGCAATTTATTCCAGTTATCCTACTGCATACCATCATTTAACTTTCGACTTTCTCAAAAGTGAAATTGTTTCCTTCGAATATAAGTCTATATCCATCGCGTATTTGAACCCGGTCTTCCGCGTATTCGAATTCCTTGGCATAGTCATAGTATGCCAGCAACGCCTTTAACATCCATGCCTGTCCTCTCTCCATGTAAACGGCGCGATTAGTGTAGAAACGGTTTTTTCTGTAGTAGAAATAACCATCGGGGTGTCTCATATTGTTGAATACCCAGTCAAAACATTTCTCGAGGACGGAGGAACATTCGTAACTCATACCGCGCATGGAGCAAAGGGTAATCACCGCCTGGGAACAACTCCGGATATCGACCGGATAGGTCCTGTCCTTTTTAAATTTAGGAATCCCCTCGGAAGTGAACATCTTGCGCATGTAATAATCGATACCCTTACGCATTTTATCATTAAGGTCGGGCCGTGATGAATAAGCGATATAGTCTTTCAAAAATTTTAAAGTCAAAGCCATATTTAGGTTATCAATATCCACGGGATTTTCTTCAACCATGTTGTACCAGCCGCCATCGGGGTTTTGAAAATCCGCAGTAAATTGGGCAGAACGATAGGCAAGCTCCGCGTGTTCATGGGAGTCGGAGTAAAGCACGGTCCTTGACAGGAAGGCGGCCCCTATAATATTCGCGCAATGCAACATAGTTTTATCGATGGGTGAGAAGGAAAAACATACAGACTCCTCAAAAGGAGTCCTGTATATATCATCCTTGATAAAATCTGCTATAGAATAGGCTACTTTGAGAAACTCGGGCTCGCCAAACGCTTCATAGGCATCGATAAACCCGTTGCCGATAACGGTGGATGAAATTATATTGGGGGTAAATTTGGGAATGCTGTAGTCCCCCAGGATTATCTCATGGTTTTCGCCCCAACAGTATTTCGTGTAATCAGGGCTCCTTTTCTTGAAAAGGGTTTCGAGCAGATAATAAGCGGGAGCTTTGAAATTGGGATTTTCGGTGTCTTTGTATATCTCGCTGGCTACCGAAAGGAATACTCCCAGCGCGGTGGGATTTTGCTCTTCCCTTACCGAGAGAACATCACGGAAATTAATTGGAGACTCGCCGAGAAGACTAACCGCGGCCCTTCTTGAATACCTTCCGCCCGAGCGTAAAACCGGTGAATTTAAAATATCCTCGGGATCGTATCCGGCGAAGTTTTTGCTATGGCAGTAATTCCATAGCTTATCAATCGAATTCCATATTCGCTCTGATTCAGGCAAATCGCCTCCGTGATACTCTTTCACACTGAATATCCAAGTATACCGTTCATTAATTTAATGGTTCCGGGCAGTCATGGCCCCGGGATGAAATAGTAGTATTTTCATAATAATATCGGCATGGGCATGCATGTTTTTAATACGATACCTATATTAAGAATCAATTAGTGTCTTTCTCAATTTTCAGAAAATAACCGGTAGTTTATCGAAAACTGGAATAATTTCCCTCAATAATTTATAATCTTTAAATTCTTCCGATATTTATATAATAGTTATCCTGTTTATAGCGCCATTTTCAACCGTAATATGGTATGAAGGTCCTCCGGGGGTAAATTTGAATAACCGATTAAAAAGATTTCTTAGATACAATGATTATCTATTTTATAAAGCTCATTCAAGGGTATTTGAGGAATCGAACTCATTAATCTGCCTATTATTTCACACGTTGTTCACCGATGAAACTGAAAGCAGGCTCCGGTCCCGTTATCCGCAGTCAAAATTACAGCTCGATGATTTATGCTTCATTATAGAATTCTATCTTGACCATGGTTTCAACTTTACATCTCCGGATGGAATAATCTCGGGACTGGATCCCGAAAAAAACCACGTATTACTTACCTTCGATGACGGTTACTACTGTAATTCGCTGACCTTGCCGATTTTAAAGCATTATAATGTACCGGCGACCTTTTTTATCTCCGCGGACAATGTCGAAAACGGCAAAGCGTTCTGGTGGGATATAATATACAGAGAACGCGTAAGTCAGAATGTTTCAGAAGCGGAGATATACAGGGAATGCGTGGCGGTGAAAAAGATGCCGCCTGTCCAAATCGATACTTACATAACTGAAACTTTCGGGGAAAACGCGTTCCAGCCGCAGGGAGATTTAGACCGGCCCTTCACTCCGCAGGAATTGAAGAGTTTTTCTTCAGAGCCTCTCGTTTCCCTGGGCAACCATTGCCGCAATCATACCATATTAACAAAGATGGGCCGTTTAGAGATAATGAGAGAAATCGGTTCAGCTCAAGATTTTCTCGCGGGCATTAACAACGAAAAACCCGGGATCATAGCTTATCCATATGGGGATTTCAATGACCAGGTTATCCAGGCGGCTTGTGATTGTGGATTAAAACTGGGGATGACCGTGGAACCGGGTAAAAATCATATACCGCTTGATATTTGCTCCAGGTCCGCCTTAAGTCTTAAAAGGTATATTCCTCAGGTTGGCATGGATATGAGGATCCAGTGCGAACTGTTTCAATCTGACTATTCCCTCTATAATACTATTCGCGGATTATATCATCATTTTTGCTCAGACAGATAACTCCTCGAAATTAAATCACTATCAATTAATTCCCTTTAAAAGCATCAAATCAGGTAAAAATAATCCCGGAATTCCCGATAAAAAATAATATGGATATTGTATAGACTAAGTTCTTAAGGAAAATTAAGCCGGCTCGATCACATAATGAGACCAATAATATTAACCACTCGAACTTAACCGCATTGGCAGTTTAAAGGCGGGGGAACAATTGAAAATCGTAATTGCCAACAAGTATCTCTATCCTCGTGGAGGAGATTGTATATACACTCTTCGGTTAATGAAACTCCTCCAGGAGAACGGGCACACGGTTATACCATTTTCCATGCGCCACCCCAGGAACATTCAAACCGAGTATGATGAATACTTCACCGAATTTATAGATTTTCATGAAGAATCGAAGAACATCAGTATAAAAAGCGCCCTTAAAGTGGCTTCGAGATCGGTAATAAATTTAAACGCGGCAAGGTCATTCGAAAGATTGATTGCCGATACCCGGCCGGATGTCATCCATCTTCAAAATATCCACCACCAATTGACGCCGGCTATATTAGGCGCTCCGGTGAAATATGGAATACCGGTGGTATGGACCCAGCATGATTCCAACCTTCTCTGCCCCGATCACCTGTTTTTAAGAAACGGGAAACCATGCACCAGTTGCGGCGAAGGTAAATATTACAACGCGGTCAGGTACCGGTGCAAAAAGAATTCATTCGGGGCTTCACTCCTGGCGGCGCTGGAGTGTTCGATTCATAATCCAACGCGGCTTGCCAGGCACGTTTACAAGTTTATCTACCCAAGCGAATTTACAGCCCGGTTCATGCTCGATTTATATGGTATGGACCCGGAGAAGGTGGAAGTAATTCCCCATTTCCTGCCCTACGAAGAAATCGGCAGTACCGCCAGGGCATACTTTTTCTATTTCGGGCGGCTGTCAGCAGAAAAAGGGATAGAGACCTTGTTAAAGGCTTTCAAGAAGCTGGGCGGGAGCAGGCTGGTCATAGCGGGAGACGGTCCCGATAGAGGTTATTACGAATCTATGGCCCATTCAATGGGACTTTCTAATGTGGAATTCATCGGTTACCAGCCGCCGGAATCGATAAAGATACTTCTCGGGGGCTGTATCGCCTCTATTCTTCCCTCCAAATGCTACGAAAGTTTTGGATTCACCACCCTGGAAACAATGTCGGCGGGGAAGCCGGTTATTGCCAGCAGGATTGGAGCGTTGCCGGAGCAAATCAAAGATAATGATAACGGCCTGTTTTTTGAACCCGGTGATCATGACAGGCTCGCGGTACTGATGAACAAACTGCTAATTGACCCCGCGTTCGCGGAAAAGCTGGGTGAGAACGGCAGGAAAACCGTGAAAGAAGAATACTCCCCGCAAAAACATTACCAAAAACTGCTAAATTTATATTTAAACGCCATAAACTCTAAATCTCCGAAGAAGAAGCTCGATATATCAATTAGGATGATAAACAGCATAAAAAGGAAACATACAACAGGGGGAATCGAAGTATGAATATAACTCCATATACAAGAATTTTCATTACCGGTTGCGGGGGTATGTTGGGAAAGGCGGTATACGAGAAATTCTCGGCCCACTGCCAGGTAAAAGCAACCGATATTGATATAAACGAGAATTGGTTAGAGTATGCCGATGTTCGCAACTACCACGCGACCCTTAAAATGGCCGCGGAATATTCGCCCGACCTGATAATAAATCTCGCGGCCCTGACTGATTTGGAATATTGTGAGAAAAACCCGGAAGAATCATGGAAGACCAACGCGTTGGGCGCGGAGAATATGGCTATGATTTCTAAAAAGCTTAAGGTTCCCCATGTTTATATCAGCACTGCCGGGATATTTGACGGCGAACAGGAATATTACAACGACTTCGATGAACCCAACCCTCTCAGTATTTACGCGAAGTCGAAGTATTACGGCGAAAAGTATATCCACAGCAAGCTGGAAAGATTTTTCATTTTCAGGGCGGGCTGGATGATGGGCGGCGGAATAAAGAAAGATAAAAAGTTCGTTAATAAGATTTTCAAACAGATACAAGCGGGCAACAGGACCCTGTATGTTGTCGATGATAAATTGGGCACCCCCACTTATACAGTTAATTTCGCCGACTGTATGTACCAGATAGTACAGACTGACCTTTATGGCCTTTACAACATGGTCTGCGGCGGAAGTTGTTCGCGTTATGACGTAGCCGAAGAATTCGTAAAATTGCTCGGATTGGAGAACGAGATTAAAATTGAAATTGTTGATTCCGGTTACTTCAAAACCGAATATTTCGCTCCCAGGCCCGCTTCGGAGAAATTGGTTAACCTGAAGCTCGAAAGCAGGGGGATTAACTACATGCGTGATTGGCGGGAATGCCTTAGGGATTACGCGCCCCTATTTAAGATGGCGCTTAGAACCGCCGCACCCCGTGAGATGGTCAAGGAGGAGGCAGTTACCACTTGAAAATAGCAATTATGGGCGTCAGGGGAATTCCCGCGAAAGGCGGGGGTTTTGAAACCTGCGCGGAACAGACCGCGGTCAGGTTCGCCGAGAACCACGAAGTTTATGTCTATTGCAGGAAGCACAAGTCCAACTGGAAAGAGAATACGTACAAAGGCGTAAACCTGGTCAAACTCGGCTCATTAAACACCAAGCATTTTGATACCCTATCCCATACGCTGTTCTCTATTGTTCATTTACTTTTCTATACCGATATCAAGGTCGTACATTTATATAATTCCGCCAATGCCATTTTCCTTCCCCTGCTTAAAATATTCGGGATTAAAACGGCGGTTTCCGTCGATGGGCTTGAATGGAAACGGTTGAAATGGAATTGGATGGTTCGGGTTTATTTAAGGATCGCTGAATGGTTATGCGTTATATTCGCCGACGCTATAATAGCCGATTCGAGCATCGTACAGAATTATTACAGCAAAAGATACTACAAAACTCCGGTTTATATACCATACGGTTCACAAAACGATATAATGGCCGATTCCGGTCTCCTCGCCAAATTTAATCTGCAACCAAAAAGATATTTCTACTTCGTGGGCAGGTTAGTTCCCGAAAAGGGAGTCGACAAACTTATTTCCGCTTATAAAAAGGTAAAAACGGATATTCCCTTAGTAATTATTGGCGGCGACCCGGACCACCAGGAGTATATTACGGGATTAAAAGATATGGCGGATGAGCGCGTTAAGTTTTTAGGATTTGTGTACGGCGATGAGTACCATGCCATAAACAACAACGCTTATGCCTATGTAACCGCTTCGATGCTCGAAGGCACCTCCCCGGCGCTGGTGGCGGCAATGGGCGCCGGGAATTGTGTGCTGGTCAATGGCATCCCCGAAAACCGGGAAACTATTGCCGATGCCGGTTTTCATTTCCGGGAGAATGATTTTGACGACTTGACTAACAAGATGCAGATCCTGGCTGATAACCCGGAGTTGGTGGAGGAATATGGCAACAGGGCATTCCTGAGGGTCATGACCACTTATAACTGGGATAGCATAGCAGACCAGTATATCAATTTATTCCGCTCGTTACTCGAACCGGAAGCAAAACCTGCGCAGGAGAGAAAACGCATTCATCTTCGCAGGAAAGAAGAAGAACTGCCGGTTGTATCCGGTAATTCCAACCGTATCAAACAAGAACATTTAGAAGAATCGAAATAATATATCAATTTACGCGGGGATTAAGTCATTTTCAGGGACGGTTTCCGATTGAACTTCGCGCGTATCGGCACAGCTTACTCTTACATTGTTTACATCCCACTCCCCACGCGAATGTTGAAGATAGGGAAATCCGGCGATCTCTCCGAGACCTTCCAGCAAACCTTTTAATCCATCGAACCCATAACCTTTGAAAACCTGGAAGGCGGCCACAAAGAAGTTTCCGAAGAACGCCCAGTAAAGAAACGGAAGGTGCGCGGGACTGCCATGTTTTTTGAAAAAATAGAACTGGTTTACAATCTTCATCCGCCACACCCGCCTGAAGCTTTTTCGGTTGACGGAGTTGCCCTCATGCACGAGGCGGGAGTTGTTCACCTGGTACATCCGTCCTTTTTGGGAAGCGCGAAATGAGAATTCGACATCATCCATCCACCAGTAAGGATGCATCTTTTCATCGAATTTCTCGTCTTTGACGGCGGATATCCTGTAGGACATATTGCATCCCGAAAGGTATTTGGTTTCGAATTTATCGGAGGAGGGCGGAAAGCTTAGCTGTCCGACAGGATCTATTGAACGGTGCATACCGCCGCCGCCGATACCGGTGTAGATACCGAATAGTTTCTTGAATGCGGCGGAGAAACGGAAACCATGCTTCTCGTTGGTTATCAATCCCTGGGCTCCCACGACATCGGGATTTTGCGCGTACACCTCCAGCAAATTCTCTATATATTCATCTTCAAGAAGGACATCATCATCGAAATAAATTATTACATCGGATTCGCACAGCTTAAGGCCAACGTTTCTCTGGTAAACGAGTCCCGGAGGACAATTGACATAAACAAGCCGTATACCGCTTCCGGAGATACACGAAAGGATTTCATCGCGTATGTCGCCCAGGGGCCTGCCGTGGACAACTATGAGGTCCTCTGGATACTGCTTCTGGCGAAGCAGGGTTTTCAAAAATCGTTTCAGTCCCGTAGTATTATCAAGAGTGCATACCACAATGGAATAACTGATTTTATTTACGGTTGGGAGCCTGTCGCGTAACTGGAGTTTCATTTAAAATCCTGTAATGTGCGTTCATAAAGAACTTTCAATTCAACATTTGTAAAATTGCCCGCATATTTAATGGTAACCTTCCGGATATTCTACGGCCTCCACAATATTAATCGGTCAGATTTAAGCCCACTCAACCGGTACCAGTTATTTTATTTGATCTCGGGTGTTCTCTTATTAGCCGAATCCCATTCCAACCGGGCTAAAGAACCTGCCAGTACCATCATGACAATATAAGCCTGCCCATACTGAAAAATCGAGTTTGATACCATGGCGCTTATTAGCGAAATAACCATAGCGGCGCTCATACCCATAGCCGCCCAGCGGATCTTGTTCTCTTTCCGGCGTACGAAACCGAACATTTTGACAGTGAATACGATAAAGAATGTAAACCATCCTGCTACCCCCAGTATACCTGTTTCTTCGAGCAGTGCCGCTATTGTAACATCGCCGCTTCGGTATCGGAACATATCAAAGACCTCGATATCCAGCTGGCCAATTCCCACCCCGGTTAATGGGTACATTTTAAAGACCTTGATACCATTCTCAAGGCGCACGAACCGCGACAGGGTCGAGGAGTCATCAGCCAGCATCAGCAGGTTTCCCCCTTTCTCACCAGCCGACTGGTAAAACGGGACTATGACCATCATAATAACCACGAACATACCGATTACGACAATTGGATTACGGCGGGACTTAACTCCCAAAACCGCGCCCGCTAAAAAAAGCCCGGCCCGAGATAATGTAACGAACAGTCCGGCGGAGACGGTTAGGAACCATAACCATTTACCCTTATTCCGCGCCGCGTATTCCATAGCCAATGGGAAAAGGAACATCAGGTAAGAGGCCATGCCCAATGGATGCCTAAGCGTTGCCTGCGCACGGGGCATTCCGCCCCTGAGATTGAGCCCCCTGCCCCATCCGTTGGGGAAAATTTCATCCTTGTAGGGGCAGAAAAAATCGACAAGCCAACTCATTTCGATCGAATTGCCGGTAAGGAACTCATAAAATCCCAGAACCGATATCACAATCGCGGCGTATAACGCGGCTTTAATCAATTTTTCGGCGTACTCGGGCGAACTTGTCAGGTGAAAGGACACGAAAAAGAAGAGTACACCGGGTATCCATAACTCGTTGAAAGCGAACTTCAATGAAGAATACGGCTGGAACGACGCGATTACATTAATCATGGTGACGGCAATAAAAAAATACCCCGCCAGGTGATATATGCTCCACTCGAATTTATAAAGCCTGGTGAGCAACCCCGAAAAGAAAACCACGAGGACTATCAGCATAAGGATTCGGTATAAAAACACGCTCGAACTGCCCGAACCCAGCGGGAGGACAATGCTGTTGGGCATAATCGGGACCAAAAACACCATCAACACCAGGGCGTTCTTGAGGTTGTCAAGGCATATCAAGGTAAAAATCACTGCCGTGACCGGGAAAAGGATATACGCCGGATATTCCGCTCCCATTAATCCCACCCAGAACAATATGAGACACGCTAAAAATAAACCGAGATATTTAGTTATTGCCCCGCTGTTTTTTGATAGCGATTCGGCAATTACGGTCATCGGACAACCTCTAACTCAAAATAGATGTCATGAAGGGGGAAGATGTGGGCAAGATAATTCTCGTAAAAACCTTTCTTCCTATTTGCCATCCAGACAAGCGGCCGCTGAAATCTACTCCGATAGACAGTTGGAAGCGGTTCATATTCCACTTTCAGCTTCTTGAATACGCGGTCGGAGTAACGATACCGCCCAAGCGACTCTTCGGGAACGAAGTAGTCAAATGACATGGAGGTGAAAAGATGCTTATGGGTTATGTCGGTAAATCCATACCTGCTGGTGAAAAAGGGCACAAGTATTTTCAGGACACCGCCGGTCTTAGTTATCCGGTGCAACTCCTCCATGGTAGCTACCACATCACTCAGGTGCTCAATTACAGATATTGCCCGGATTTCATCGAAAGCCTTGTCCGGAAAAGGATAAGGGAATGCTTCCAGGTCGTGTATAATGTCCGCGTCCGACCGCGGATTGCTGTCCACTCCCAGCGAACCAGGCATTTTGTCCTTACCGCACCCGATATCGAGAATTTTCTTTCCATTACGGTTCAAATAATCAGAGATAACCGGATTAATATCGCTCCTAACCCGGGCGTTCAAACCTTTCGGGGATATTGTCGCGAACATACAAATCACCTCGCTATTAGAGAAGGGGTATTATTATCGTGGAAATCCTGCTAACTAATCCGGCGCTACCCGGGCAGTATCTTCAGGCATCCGCTCCCGGACTTCATCATTCAAATCGACATTTACATTCTTTAAAATATATTTCGCCACCCTGCGAACAGCATTCTTTTCTATCAGCAAATGTCCGTTATAACCGTCAACTGCCGGAAGGCTTTTATTCGCCAGGGTTCTATTTATTTCTTCGGCCAGTTGCTCACCATTCTTGACCACTGTAATACCCGAGTTTCCATCGAGGGGCGAAACAAATGCCCTATCGGTAATATTCAGGCAAACCATAGGGGTACGGCACAGATGAGCCTCGGAATATACCGTCGAGTCGGGAAGTACCGCGCATTTACATGTCTTGAGCATCATTACCAGGTCGGCTTTCTTCACGACCTCTACATCCTCCCTGCCCATCAATTTCAAAATATTCTTGTAGTAATCCTCGAACTCGGATGGATGGATCTTAATAACCCACTCAATGGAATCATCAACCATATCCATCGCTTTCACGACCTCTTCCACATATTTCTCAGGGGTAACTTTTTCATGGCAGGCCGACAGCCGGTCCTCCGGATGAGTAATAACCAGAATCCTGTTTTCGCGAATGTGCTGGTCGGATTCTGATTCTTGCATCAGCGGATCATGGTAAGGATTTCCCAGCACTTCAATAGATTCCCGTTTTCTTCCCCCCGCTACGAGACGTTCCCGGTCCTTCTCGCCCCATACCGCGACATAATCGGAACTCCGTTTATCCCCGTCATTAAGGTTGGCGTGGTAACCGTGCTGAATTAAAATACTCTTGCATTCGAAGTGCTTCGCGATTTTAACAAGCATTTTCTGGTGGGGTATAGTATCATTGGGAACAACAAGCGCGGCAGGTTTTATCTGTTCGAACAGCTTTCTGTAATGAAATATATCCGCGGACATTACCGGATAGTTTTTAAATACGAAATTATGTAAAAGCTTGATTACCGCCCTTCTCAAAGGTCCATCGACAACCAGCTGGCGTAAATAAGTATTGAACGACTGCGAGGTCAGCGATTTTACCGCGTCCTGGGTCAATTTGATCTGTTCCCCACCGGGACGGGTGGTTCTGTCGGGAAGTGTTTTGGCTCCGGCTTTCATCAACTTTGAGAACAAATCCCGATCCAGGGCGCCCTGCATGTCGAGAATCGGGAGGATACCCATGAAATCGATTCCCATTAAGTATTCCAGGACCATAAACTCATTCCGGTAACATGAAAAAATAACCGGGCTGGTCCTAACGGCGATTTTCTTCTCCTTGCCTGAACCGCGTGATACCATTTCATAATAGTTTTTGCGGAGCCACTTGTGTACATTGAAACGCGAGTCCCCGTTATAAACGCTTCCGGGCGCGGTAGGCATGGAAAAAGGATTGTTGGCCGAGGGCTTAATAGTCATTACCGGGATGTTATTGGTTTCAAAAAAGTCCTTGGTGAAATTGCAGTACAAACTCCCCTCAGGAAGGTCCGTTATTATAGATTGGGGAGAATAATACTGCAATAGCTCCCGATAGGCATAATACAGCTTTAAAATTTCATATAGTTTTAAAAGGATATGATATTCCGCTAATTCGCCTATCGATATGCCTTGATAAACTGTAAAATCGGTGTTTTCGGGTTTATACCAATTCCTCGATAATTCCAGCGCGAGCCTGTCTATATCTTCCCTGGTTTCGTTATCGATCAACTCATCGAGGAGTATTGATTTGCCGCCGTTCTCAAGAGAAAACTTGAATGGAAGCCAATGCAGGAAAACACTGGTGGTATCCTGACGCGCGGTCTGCGTTCCCCTATAATCAGTATTAAAAATCAGTTTTATCTGCTTGTTCATGATTCCACTCTAAATTTGTCGGATGAGTTCGAAATATATTTAACGATTTTAGCGACTATACCCGTCTGCTTCTCGCCATAATAAAGTACCGGTGAGATTAGTGCGACGAACAGCGCGTATTTCAATAACGAATTCAACAGCGATGTTGTAATACCATCTCCCATCATTATAAATGTGTCACACAGATACGCGCAGAACGCGGTCCACGCGAATACGGCAAAAAGCTTCAGCTGGTACATGAATACATCTATTTCCCATCGACAAACGACAATAACGAAAGTGGACAAGACCTGGTAGAACAGGAAATACCCTAAAGCGACCATTCCGGCAACACCGGTTAATCCCCAGTCTAAATTCGCGGCTAACAATGCTCCCCCGAAACTAAATGCCGCCCCGAGAATACCGAACAGAGCCGCGTGTATCCTCCTGTCAGCGGTGATAAGCAGGTTGAAAGGCATAAGCACCATGGACAACCAGAATGTCCCAGAGAGGAGAACCTTGAGCGGAGCTATACCAGGGGTAAAGTCGGGGATAATAATATACACAAGGGCCGGGACGAAGAAAAAAGCGCCGCCAATAATCAGCGGCATGGCAAAATATCCAAGGGCCATGTTCGGTTTCAACACATATTCCTTCAAGGCCTTGACATCGGGATTTCTGCCGAACCTCTCCTGGAAGCGGGGAAACATAACCACCGAAATGGCTGTAGGGGCATGATATACGAAGAAGTTGATGGCAACGCCCAGGGAATAATAGCCGAGAAACTCATCCCCGTAGCGGGAGACCACAACCATGGAATCGCCCGTCCTCTGCATAGTTTGCAATAATGAAAGTATCACTATGGGGAAACCGATTTTCAGCGCTTCGGCGCTGATAACCTTGTTCAATTTAAATCTAAAGGATAGAAACGCGTTCCTTCGGGCATAAACGAACCAGAATAAAACATTCAACCCGTTTACAAGTATGTAAGCCGTAAACATACCATCGAGTTTCCAGTTATAAACGAGATAAATACCCAGAGAAGCATTGGTAAGGGCAACTCCTATTAATGTGAATCCGAGCAGGCGGAATTGCTTGGTTGCTCTCAGTGATACGGTTACTACACTCAACGCCATAAAAACCGGCAGGGCGAACCCAACGTGGTACAGAGCCCAGCGCAGGTTTTCCCCGAGATAACCGCCGGCTAATATAGTAAAGCCGATAATCAAAGCTCCAAATGTTATCGATGATAATCCCACGGTACCGAACATATTGTCTTTTATGCGGCGGGCGTAGTTCTCCTTACCCATTCCGCGGTAAAAGGCTATCTGGCGTTCTGTGCCGTCGATCAAGCCAAGAGGGTGCAGGGAAACATAG